>JAIQGI010000037.1 GCA_020072565.1 Terriglobia bacterium | reverse complement strand
AGGATGTATTTGCCGATCAGGGGTTGGACCAGGAAGAGCAGGAAGGCGCTCAGAAACATTGTCGCGCTGTATAACAGCATATTCAGACCACTCCTATGCGACTCTCGTTTGGGATTGTTCGGCTATCTTACACGAAACCGTTTTGGTGTGTTTTGTGTATTTCGTGGTTCCGTAAGACGACTTGATAAATGGTGGCCGGACAACCCAAATCCGCAGCTTTGCCTTTCGGAGAATGCAGAGATCACCCAGAGAATAGGTTTCAAGACACATCAACCCTCGGCGATCTCAGCGGACCCTGCGGTGAGATTTTTCGGTCGCTGCCATGCAAGGCTGTGAAAACCCGAACGGGAAGCGGCCGAAAGAGTCGGCCGCTGCGGAGGCAGGTGGCCGGCGGCAGAGTGCTCCCCTCGTTGTCCAGCCGCCGGCCGTCACTATGTGTAAACCGGAACCGCGACTTCCTGTATTCGAAGAGCTACCTCTCTTCGCGGGTTGCGCTCCAGGCCACGCTGCTGCCATTGGTCTTGGCAGTCCCCTCGATCGCGTTTCCCTTCACCCGGCCTGTGTACACCGAACCGCCGGCTCTGAAAGTGATCTCATCGCCACGCATTCTGGCATCCGAGATCGGCGTGTTCCTGCCGCTTGACGTGAGCGTGCCGCTCAACATCTGGAACTCCTGCGTGAGTGTCAGTTCCCCTGCGCTGAGCCGCCACTTGCCCCCGACTTTGGCGGGCACAATCCAGAGAAGGGCCGTACACCAGCTTATGCACCCTTCCTCCACCGTGGCAGTCTCGTCCGGCTCCCAATCTTCCATCCTGAAACTGTTCGACACCACCCGCGTGCCGGGCTTCATCTCAAGGATCTTGGGCCGCAGTTTCAGGTTGATCTCGGGCAGCAGGAACATGGTGACCACCGTCGCCTGGGAGAAATCGGTCTCGAACAAGTCGGCCTTCATGAACTTCGCCCTTTCGCCGACACCGTCTTTGGCCGCATTGGCAATGGACAGCGTAACCATCTCGGGGTTGTATTCGATGCCCAGGGCGCGGGCTCCACGCTTGGCTGCGGTGATAACAGTTCGGCCGTCGCCCGACCCGAGGTCAATCACGTAGTCCTGCGGCGTGACCTTTGCCATGTCGAGCATTTTATCGACCAGCACCTGGGGAGTCGGCACCCACACCACGTCCTTGCCGTCTTGGCCCACCTCAGGTTGGAATGGTTTCGTCTGCTGTGTTTGCTGTGTCTTTTGTGCCTGTTGCGCCTGCCCGTAGACGCAGGTGGCGACCAACGACAGGCAGAACGCCATCAACAACCGACTGACTGCACGCGATGACCTCATCTTCGACCTCCTGGCAGTTCCAATAAATAGCAGCTTCGGCGTGTATCGTACTCGGACCCCGGCCCTCTGGCTACTAGATTGTTTTGAACCCAGCCTTCAGGCGAACGCCTCAAACGAGAGGGCCAACCGCTTGCTCTGCCCGCCCCGGATGGATGTGCGGTCAGCTATCGAGCGCGAGTGCCAGGTTCATTGCATGCGAACCTGACTGAGGAGCTGCAAGCGACAAACGAGGAACTCCCGAGCACCAAGGAGGAATTGGAGACCTCGTCGGGCCGCACCCTCGATATGAACCAGGAAGGCCTAAGAACGTTGGTGCGGGCGCGCCAGGAATTGCCCGGTCAAGATGCTCGTTCCCAAGTCCCGCCACACCGGTGCGGTCAATAGGGCCGCTGGCCGACCCAGTTGCCTGGCGGATCGTAATTGCAGACCCAGACTTCGCGTCCGCCGCCGCGTGCTACGGCGCAGCCCACTCTCTTGGAGTCACGCCAGACGATCTGGGTATAGTGGCCGCAGATTCCGTTGCAGGCGTTTGAGGCGTAGTTGTAATTCCGAAACTCAGAGGCCCAATGCTTGATCACGACGGAGGGCTTGGCGGCGGCGCCCGTAATGTCAAACAGGTTTTCCCCATAGCGGGAGTCCGGGCTGTGCACGAACCGGTGCTCCGCCAGAAGCTTGTCGGCCCATTTCTGCGCGACGGCAGCAAGCTGATCCGACCATTGAAGCGGGGGCACCTTCACTTGACCCCGAACCGCGTTGTGAGCAGCCAGCATCTCACGCGCGAGCGTAGAAACCGGACCGGTTCTGGGATCGTTACCCGAGACCTGGGATTGCGCGCCTGCGATTCCGGCCGTCAGCATCACGAGCCAGCACGCCCGCAGCCAGCCTCGACAAAAAACCCGCGCTGCGAAGTCAGCAAACGATATACCGGATTTGCCAGCCATGAGATTCGTAACCCCTCAAGAGTTCGGACAACTGCTGTTCAGGGGCATCCTGGCCCCCGGCCTTGTTTTCATCTTGGAGAATTCCTGCGGGTCGATTCGATCCGCACCATTCCACGTGTGATCTTCGGCGCTATTCTCCTGGTGCGCCATGACAATGATCACAATTCGATCGTTTAATAACAAAAGACCAACGGAGAGAATGCGGCGCAGGCTACTCCGGCAGCAGCTCCGGGCGGCCCAGGTAAAAGCCCTGGCCGTATTCTACGCCCATGGACAAGAGAGTATTGAGCTCCTCGGCGGTTTGAATCCCTTCGGCGATCACCCTGGATCCGATGCCGCGTCCCAGCGATATGATGGCTTTCAACATCTCACGATTGACAAGGCTGACATGCACGTCGCGCACGAGCGCGGTGTCGACTTTGAGATAAGCAGGCCGCAGGCGCGCGATGGTCTCGAGTCCGGAATATCCGCTGCCGACGTCGTCCACCGCCAGCGCCATGCCAAGATCTGTGAAATAGGACATGGCGTCCTGGAACAGGCTCAGGTTTTCGATCACCAGCTTCTCGGTGATCTCGATGACAATCCGGTTGGGGGTGACTTTCGCCTTCTCCAGAAATCCGATCAGGTGCTTGCCCCGGAATTCCGGATCCCGAATCGTCGCCGGAAGCGTGTTGACGAAAATCTGCACGTCCGCGGGAAGACGGTTGGAACAGAGGAGGGCCCGCATGCGGCAGAGCCGGTCGAGTTCCACCAGGAGATTGTGCTTGATGGCCGCACCGAAAAGGAGATCGGCCGATTGCAGGCTCGTGCCGGGGGCGCCGCGGGAGAGGGCTTCAAATCCCAGAGCCTTGCGGTCTTGAATCCTGACGATCGGTTGGAATGCAGTGACCACGCGCCCGCGCAGGATGATCTCCTGAAGCCGCTGCCGGACCTGCAGGTCATCCGCGCAGCGCTGCCAGTCGGCGTGTTCATACGCTTCCCGGAGCGCACGGACTATGATGCGGTGCGGATGAACCAGCGGATTGTGCAGGGCCAGCCCGATGCCGATGGAAATATCCGGAGGATTCTTGAGATAAGGCAGGGCCGTGCGCGCAAGCTTGGGAATGAACACGCTCGCAAGGCGCTCACGCAGAGATTCGAGATTCGCGTAAACGTTGGGAGTCGCCTTCCGCTTCCGGCCCAGGAACAGGATGAAGCGCAGCCCCCGCGGCTCGTCGAGCGCGAGGATGTCCTCTTCGCGGAATTCCTTGCCGGATTGGTCTGCAAACAGCTTGAAAATGCGCTGGCGCACCGCCATGTAGGTCTCTGTGCCGTATTGCTCTTCGATCGCAGCGAAGCGCGAAGCATCCAGGACGAGTACGGCCAGGTTACCGCTGTTTTCCAGTTCCTGCGCCAGGTTGGGAACCTTCTCATAATAGACAGGGAGCGACTCGATCATACCAATACCTTTGCCTCGGCGGAAGAAGGCAGAAAGTGGGCCGGTTTACGGCTCGCGTCCAGAATGTGCCCGGAATAGGCAGTGCCGCAGCATGCCTGGGAACGTCTAAGAGTAAAGCTTTTGGGGGATCAATTGCAACCCTTCTACATCGGCAGCGGAACCTCATGTTTCCCGATCCCGGCCGGGTGTGAAGCCTGCGGCGTTACATGTCTGCTGCCGGCGTTTTGCTCCCCCCTGGCTCGTGGTGCCAGGTGACTCGCTTGAATCGCGGGGAGTGCGCAATTCTCTCGAACTCCAATGTCACCAAAGCGCCTCAGAGCTAACTAATCCGCGGGATCTTGCCGAAGAGTTTTGAGAAGTACTTCTCGACTGGCTAGGGTGTGCCCTTCAGGCCGCGAAAACTAGGGTTTGCAACGGCCCCTTCTGGCAAGCCCTCAATGAAACATGGATTCTGGATCCGCATGAAGACCATCGTTGACAAAAATCCGGAGCTGCAGAAATTCATGGCACGACAGCCTATTTTAGATCGTCACCAGCTGGTTCTCGGCTATGAGTTACTCTTCCGCTCCAGCCTGGACAACTATTTTCAGTCGCCATGCGACGAACAAGCTTCGCAGCACGTCGTCAACAAGTATCTGGTCATGGGGATCGAGACGCTTACCGGCGGACGTAAGGCTTTCATCAACTTCACGCGGCAAGCCCTGTTAAGAGACTACCCGACATTGCTGCCATGCAAACAGGTGGTGGTGGAGATTCTTGAGGATATTCAGCCCGATGATGACATTCTTGCGGCTTGCCGCCGCTTGAAGCGGGCAGGCTACACGATTGCCCTCGACGATTTTTCCTTTAAAAAGACGGCGAATCCCCTGACAGCCTATGCCGACATCATAAAGGTGGACTTCCGGGCTACCCCGCCTGTGGAGCGTGAGGCGTTGGTGCGCCGCTTTTCGCCGCATGGAGTCAAGATGCTGGCTGAGAAGGTGGAAACCCAGCGCGAGGCCGCCGACGCTCAGCATCTGGGATATACCTATTTTCAAGGCTATTTCTTCTGCAAGCCGCAGGTGTTCCTGACGAGCAGCATTCCGGGTTTCAAGCTCAACTATCTGCGTATCCTTCAGGCCATCAACCGGGAGGAGGTGGACTTCAGGGAGGTCGAGGAGATACTCCGGCAAGAGCCGTCACTGCTCTACAAGCTGCTGCGCTATCTGAATTCCGCCGGTTTCGCTTTGCGCGGTCAAGTCACTTCGATCCGTCACATCCTGGCCCTGCTCGGCGAGCGCAACCTGCGCAAATGGACATCGATCGTAGCCATGCTGGACCTGGCCGGAGACAAGCCGGCGGAGTTGGTCGTCACTTCCCTTACACGTGCCCGATTTTGCGAGTTGCTGGCCCGGCCGCTTGACCTTTACAAGCGCGAGACCGATCTGTTCCTGCTCGGTTTGCTCTCGGTAATGGATGCCATTTTAAACCGCCCCATCGAAGACATCCTGGCCGGACTACCGGTGACGAAGGAAGTTAAGGCAGGCCTGCTCGCAGCCAACAACAGGTTTTGCCACGTGCTCAACGCGGCTGTGGCGCTGGAGCGGGGAGACTGGGACGGGCTGCGGGACTGCATAGACTACCTGGAAATTGATGAGGAATCACTCCAGGATCTCTACCTGCAGGCGATCAAATGGGCGAGGAGTATCTTTGATCGCTGACGGCCTAGGAGCCGGATGGCAGCAGGAGGTGATCTCCTCGATTATCCCGCTTCGGCCGCGCTCAGAGCGGCCGGACGCGCGGCCCGAACATCAACCTGACCAATGCTGACGAGGGTTTTGCCGCGGACACTTTCATCGCGCAAAATCCCGAGGTCGCATCGCCGGAATCCTTCATCTCAGTCTGACCTCAGCCGGAACTCAGGACCACCTCCACACCGCCTGCCGAAATTCGCTTGCTCTCGACCGCCACTCAGGATAGAAATGCTTCTTCCATAAGTCGAACTGCCGGTGCAGGTCTCGACGCAGCAGTCGGGATCGGCGAAGAAGGGCGGAACGGTCCGGCAGGTCTTGGCCGAGGGCATGGCGGCAGCCGGCGCGAACGCGCCGGCGCGCGCCAGGATCAGCGAGGAATGTGAAACTACCTTGATCACGCCGACCCATTTCACAATGAAGGTCAAGAAGAATCTCACTTTCTTGCCGACGAAGGCTCTCGTGATCTTCTGCGACCCGCCACGATTACAATTCCCTCACCGTGAGGTCTTCCATGAATAGCAATCCCATCAAAAAACGACTACTGCTGGCTCTCGTTGTTGCGGCGACCCCGTTTCTGTTATTGGCCCAAGAAGCCAGGCAAACCAAGCCTGAACAGGCCAAACAGGCCAAGCCCCAACAGACCAGATCGGCTAAGGCCGCGAAGCCCCAGCCGATTACGGAGGCGGATCTGGCAACAGCGAAGCCGGGACGCGACCCGAATCAGCCCATCGACGAGGAGTACACGAAGAAGATCAAGGAGTACACTACCGAGACCTTCTTCCTTTCGCCGGTCATTGATTATATGCCGGCGTCGACGACCGTTCCGACGCCCAAGGCCATTCTCGGCGACATCGCCGGCGCAGAAGGAAAACTGCCGTACACCAAAGAGGTGTACGACTACATGCGTCTGCTGGCAAAGTCGACACCGCGTGTCAGGGTCTACACCATCGGCACGAGCGAAGAGGGCCGTGAGATGATTGCGGTCGCAGTGGCATCCGAGGCGCTGATGGCGAAACTCGACCAGAACAAGGCCGACCTCGCCAAGCTCGCAGATCCGCGGACGATCAAGATGGACGATGCGGTTGCGGATGAGATCTCAAAGCGCACCGCGCCGATCTACTACATCACGGGCGCGATCCATTCGAACGAAGCTGGGGCGCCAACGGCCCTCATGGAACTGGCCTATCGTCTGGCCGTCGACGACAGCCTCTATATCCGCAATATCCGTGAGCACGTCATCACGCTCATCACGCCTGTGGTGGAACCCGACGGGCGCGACCGCGTCGTCGACGTCTACGAGTATAAGAAAAAGCACCCGAAGGACACGCCGCCAAGCGCCATCTACTCGGGCCACTACGTCGGGCACGACAACAACCGCGACTCGATGGGCCTCACCCTCAAGCTCACTCAGAACATCCTGAACACCTACCTGGAGTGGAAGGCGCTGATACTGCATGATCTGCACGAGTCGGGCTCATTCCTCTACGACAATACGGTCGGCAACGGCCCGTACAACGCATGGCTCGATCCGATTCTCACCAATGAATGGCACCTGATCGGGTGGAATAACGTCAACGAGATGACCCGCATGGGAATGCCCGGAGTCTTCGCCTGGGGCACGTTCGACACCTGGTCGCCCGGCTACCTGTTTTTTATCGCGGCCACGCACAACGGTATCAGCCGCCTGTACGAAACGTTCGGCAACGGCGGCAACGCGGACACGGAGGAGCGCACGCTCTCGGGAAACGAGACGGCGCGCACGTGGTTCCGCCAAAACCCGCCGATCGGGCGTGTGCGCTGGTCACTCCGGAACAACAACAACTACGAGCAAACCGGCATCATCGTCTCGCTCAACTACATCGCGAACAACCGGATCACCTTCCTGCGCAATTTCTACGACAAGAGCAAGCGGTCGATCCTCAAGGCAAAGACCGAAGGGCCGGCAGCGTACGTGTTGCCCGCGACCGATCCGCGCCTCGGAACTCAAGCCGAACTCCTGCGCGTGCTGCAGAAGCAGGGTGTTGAAATTTCGCGCGCAACGGCTGCCTTTACGGTGAACCTGCCGACTCGCCCGGCTGCCACCGGCGCTGGACGCGGTGGCCGAGGCGGCGGCAGGAGCGGTGGGGCGGCGGCAGGAGCGGCAGCGGCAGGAGCGGCGGCAGGCGAAGCGCCTGCACAGGCGGCCCAACCAGCCCAACCCCCCCCTCCTACCACTCGTGAGTTCCCAGCCGGCAGCTACATCGTGCGCATGGATCAGCCCTACTCGCGCATCGCCGACACGCTGCTCGACTACCAGTACTGGGCGGGGAACGACGCGCAGACGCGCCCCTACGACGACACCGGCTGGACCTTCCCCGAAGGCTTCGGCGTCCAGGCGGTGCGCATCACCGACGCTAAAGTGCTTGATGTCTCGATGGAACCTGTCAAGGGCGAGGTCAAGGCGCCCAGCGGCGCCGGCGGCCAGGGGACGATGTTCGCGATCAACCACAATGCGGACAATGCCCTGATCACGCTGCGCTACAAGCTGAAAGACGCCGACATCCAAATGGCCGAAGAGCCGTTCGAATCGAACGGCACGAAATTCAACCGCGGCTCGTTCATCATCAATGGGGTCGCGCAGGCGGATCTGGACAAAATCACGAACGATCTCGGACTCAAGGCGTATCCGCTCGCGGCGGCGCCTTCGGTGAAGACCCATCCTGCGCGTGCCGCCCGCGTGGCGATCCTGCACCAGTGGAGCAACACCCAGACGGAAGGCTGGTGGCGCCAGGCCTTTGACATCTACGGGATCCCTTACGACTACATCGACCCGGAGACGATCAGGAAAACGGAGAATCTGCGCGACAAATACGATGTCATCATCTTCGGGCCAGGCGGCGGGCAGGGCGCGGTCGAGGGGACTCCCTTGTGGAAGAACCCGATCCCGTGGAGGAACTCGCCTGAGATGCCGAACATCGGCACCTGGGCGCAGACGGACGACACACGGATCGGCATGGGCCTGGAAGGGCTCATGCATCTCCGTGAATTCGTTGTCAAAGGCGGCGTCTACATCGGCTCGAACAGCAGTGCCGACTTTGCCATCAACAACAACTTCACTTACGGTGTCAGCACGGTCAGCCCCGGCTCGACGACGCGCGTGGTGGGTTCGCTTCTGCGCACGAAGCTCGTCGATGACACGAGCCCGATCGTGTACGGGGTGCCGGAAAACCTTGCGATGTACAGCGGCAACGGCGCGGCCTTCAGCGTCAGCGCCACCGCGGGTGGCGGCGGACGCGGCGGAGGGGGCGGCGCACCTCCGGCGGCAGCGGCTCCCGGCGGCGGACGGGGCGGCGGGGGCGGCGGGGGACGGCCGACCGGACGCGGCACGCAGGATGATCAGGATGTGGTTCAGGGCCGGCCGCTGCTGGAGGGGACGAACCTGAAACCGGTGCCCGAGCGGCCGCCGACGCAGCCCTGGCAATACGCCTTGCCGACGGAAGAGCAGTTGAAGAACAATCCGCCGAACATCATCCCGCCGGAATTCCGCCCGCGCGTGGCACTGCGCTTCGACGCCCAGAGTACCCTGCTCGTCTCGGGACTGCTGGACGGCGGCACAGATGTCGCGCAGCGGCCGGTGGTCGTCGATGTGCCGGTGGGTCAGGGCCATGTTGTGCTGTTCGCGAACAACCCAATCTATCGCGGCGAAACGATCGGCAGCTATTTCATGGTCTTCAACACGATCCTGAACTTCGACAGCCTGAACGCCGGGCGAAAGCTGGATCAGAGATAATTACCAGATCCTCGATCCTCACAACCGCAGATGCTCGCGGATAACAACCCGCGCGCGTCTGCGGTTTCCGACCCTGCCGGCAGCCTGTAGTCGCCGACGCGAGCGCATCCTCCGCACTCTTATGGTTCATCCGATCAGTGGGCTTGCTTTCGCTGCTGATGCGTCAACAACCGCAGAATGGCATCGAGAACATCGTCGAGACGTTTGCCGACATCCTCAGCCAGGAATCGCAAGACAAAATATCCGTTTTCCTGCAGCAACGCGTCCTTGCGGCGATCGCGGCGATAAGCTTCAGGATCGTCCAAATGCTGATCGCCATCCAGTTCCAGGGCCAGGCGCAGGTCAGGGCAGAGCAAATCCACCTCCATGTGGCCTGAGCCGCTGAAGGGAATGGGCAAGGCAGCGTTTAAGAGGAACCGCCCCGCGGTTTCCGGCAGCGTCTGCAGCCGGCGATAGAGAAAAGCCTCAGTTGCACTGCGGGCGCGACCGGCACCCTCGGCATCAGGGGGAATGGGGAGCGCCGCGTGATGGAAGAGGGACGCCAGCGGCGCGTCCACGCCATCCCGTATGAGCCGTCGGACACTGGCGGCATAGTCCCTTTTCCATTCAGGATCGACGGGCAGCGGAACTTCGACGGGCCAGCCAGGCACGGCACTGGCGGGCAGTCGAAGCGCGTATCCAATGGACTCGTAGCCTTTGCAGCGCCGGTCGAACATCCGTGCCAGCATGGGCACGTTCAGGTCGGCATAATCGTAGACGCGGACCTCACGCTTGCCATAATGCAGACGGTGCAGCCTCCCGGCGTACTGCGCAATCGTCCCCCGCCACGATACCGGCAAGGCCAGGAACAATGTGTCCAGCCGCGCGTCGTCAAAACCCTCTCCAATGAATCTCCCGGTTGCCAGCAAGACCCGTTCTTCACCTTCAGGAATGGCGGCCAGCCGAGCCAGACAGCGGCCCAGTTCTTTCCTGCCCATGCCGCCCCGAAGCACGACAAGATGGCGAATCTCGGCAGACAGCCGCTCTTCCAGATCGTCCAGGTGGCCGGTACGTTCCGTCAACACCAGAGGCGACCGCCCGTCGCGCGCGGCCTGGATGACATCCTCGCAGATGAGTCGGTTGCGGGTCCCATCAGCGATCAGTTCGGCATAGAGCTCGTGGAACTGACTTGGCAGCTCGAGGCTGGCTGCGTGATGCGAATGAAACGCCGTGGGACGGATATATACCACATGTGCGAAGGGCCGCGTGAGGGCCTGCTTTTTCGCATCGACGCGATACCGGACGGGCCCGCACTGCATGTAAACAATCGGGTGATGGCCGTCTTTGCGCACGACCGTGGCGGACAGGCCCGTGACATATTTCGCCCGCGCCTGCCGTACGACCTGCTCAAAGCTCAGCGCCGACACGTGGTGGCACTCATCCACTATGACATGGCCATATTCAGCCAGCCGAGCATCCGCTACGCCCTTGTGAACCAGGCTCTGCATGATCGCCACGTCCAGGAGGCCGGTCGGCCTGTTGCGTCCGCCGCCGATTCGGCCGATGGCTTTCATGGGCAGCCCCAGAAACATCGCCAATCGCTCCACCCACTGTTCCAGCAGCTGTCTGCGGTGGACGAGAACCAGCGTATTGACGCCGCGTTGCGCAATCAGCCACGCAGCCACAACAGTTTTTCCGAAGGCCGTCGCGGCGGAAAGAACTCCCATGTCGTGAGCTGCCATTGCATCGGCTGCAGCCTTTTGCTCGGGATGCAGGACGCCCAGAAAGGAAACACCCAGAGGTTTGCCGCCGTTGCGTTCGTCGCGAATCACAGCCCGGATCTTCAGATCAGATAGCAGCCTTCCCACGTCCTCCCAGGTGCCGCGCGGCAAGCCGATGTGATGCGGGCCATCCTCGGCGCAGGCGATGATGCGTGGCCGACCGTATGTCGGCAGACGCATCGCCTGCGCTTTGTAGAACTCCGGATTTTGGAAAGCCGCCAGCCGGAGCAATCGATTGCGCAGCCCGGGAGGCAACGCGTCCTTGGTGATGTAGATCTGATTTCCAAGAACCAGTTCGAGGTGTTCAGGTAAGGGTCCGGCGATCGGAGGTTCTCTTTGGCGGCGCGCGGGCGGTGCCGTCCACGGCAGAACATCATCCTCTTCTGCCGGCACGAGACGCACCCCGACGACTTGCCGCCTGCTCTCGGCATCCCGTACCAGGTCCTCAACCTGAACCCGTCTGATCTTCGTAATTGTGGCGAGATACATCCATTGGTCGGGATGGGGCGCAAAACCCTCATCCAGGAAGACGCTGTTTTCACGGTTCCGTGGCTGCTTTTGAAGAGGCAGAGCGATCAAATTGCCGAACCCGCCATGAGGGAGAGTATCCTGATTGGGAAAGAACCGATCGTAGGAGTCCAGCCCCAGATCCGGCCGTCGTTCCATCGTCTCGGTCAGAACGTACGATCCCAGCTTCCGCGCCAGACCGGCCGGCAGGGCCTCATCGAAAAACAGCCAGACATGCCCGCCATTGCCGGAACGTGACCGCTCCAGCGCGGCCGGCAATTTCAGCCGGCGGCATGTCTGCAGAAACGTTTCGGCATCCTCGCGCCAGCATTCCTTGTCGAAATCCGCTGCCAGGAAATAGCAGGTTTCGTCCCGCAGCATCGGGTAGACGCCTGCGACAAATTCGCGTCCTGTGTCATCACAGCCGCTAAGATGCCACCGGATCACCTCGTCCGTGACCGGAAGAAAGCGGCGATTCAGGCACTCGGCGCACTTCACCCTCCGCTTCTCGCACAAGCCATGAATCCACTCGTTGGCGCAGGCCGGCTGGTAGCCGGACCTGCCGGTCTGCCGGCTCTCGAAACGGCGGGGGTAGACATCTTCCCGGCCGCGGAAAAGAGAGCGAAAGAGGGCAATCTTGTCAGCGGGTGCGGAACAGCAGTTAATCGGAGTGCTCATCAGAGAGCCATTCCAAGTCGACGTAATCCCGGACGCGGAGTCGAGATCTCACGTTCCCGCAATCAAGGAGGTCAGGCCATAAAACCGGCGGGCCCGCTGCAGACGATGCCGCTGGCTTGCTGCGTATCAGTTCTGAGTTCCAGTCTTGCCCCGTCAGCGATCTCCCCCTCCAACCTTTTTGGTCGCGTTCGTGGCCGGCTCAATTTTTTTCTTCTGGTCCTCGCGCTGCTTCAGCCGCTGGCTGATGTGGTCCTGCATCTTGAGCAAAGGCACGCCGTTTTCGAGCCAGTCGGGAGAAGGCTTGTTCATCAGGTAGTGATCGAAGAACTCCTTCATGCGGATCATGTAGTCCTGCTGGTTGGGCATCTTGGCCAGCCCATGATTCTCACCCGGATACTCGAGCAGCACCACCGGCTTGCCCATCCGGCGCAGCGTGTCGTAGTACTCGATCCCCTGCGTGAAGTCGACGGCGCCGTCTTTGTCATTGGCCAGGATGATGAGCGGCGTTTTCACGTTCTTGGCCCAGTGGACGGGTGAGTTGCGCGAATAGGCTTCCCAAAGATCCCACGGTCCGCCCGTGAAGCGGCCCTGGCTGCTCTCGAAAATCGCCCCGTTCGTGCCGCCGGTATTTTTATAGATCAGGCTGTACATGCTGATCATATCGGTCAGGGGCGCGCCGGCCACCGCGGCCGCGAAAATGTCCGTCTGCGTGATGGTAAACGCTGTCTGGTAGCCGCCCCACGAGTGGCCGTGCAACCCGATGTGCTTCGGATCGACGGCGCCCGTCGCAATCGCGGCCTTCACTGCCGGCACGATCGCCCACACTGCCGACATGCCCGGATCATTCACGTAGTACTTGATGTCGGGCTGCAACACCGCGTAGCCGTTGCTTGTGTAATACGCGAGGTTGAAGCCGGATCCGGGGATGGACGGCCGCGGGAAGTTGTTGTGCCCCTGCGTGAGCCGCTCGTAGATGTAAACGATCGTCGGATACTGTTTGCCTTTCTCGTAGCCGGCCGGCAGGGAAAGTGATGCCTGCAGGCGCTCGCCTTTGTCATTCTTGAAATCGATGAGCATGGACCCGCTCGTCCAGAGGAACGGTTCGACTTCAGCCTGCATGCTGGCAAGCTTGCGGCCGTTCTCAAGGGCCGCATTGGTTACGTAAATCTCCGGCGAGTTCTGGGTGGTTTCGCGACTGTAGATCCAGACGTCCGCCTTCTTCGCCTTTGCCAGCCGGCCGAACGCGGCGTCGTCCCAGGTGAGCATCTTCACGCCGAGCTTGCCCGGCGTCAGCAGGCCATAGCCCTGTTTCTTGGTCCACTCCGCTATGGCACTGAAGTACTGGGGCTTCGAGAGATCGATGCCCTTTTCATCCGGATCCACGCGCACGCGACTGCGGTAGCGAATGCTGTCCTTCTTGCCGTTGACGGTGAGGTTTACCGCCGGCACACCGGCAGCGACGGGCACCTTCCAGAGGTCCCAGTCGTCCGACAGGATCAGGAAGGCGCTGTCAGACGTCCAGCCCATCGGACTCAAGGGCGGGTCGACAACGTTGTGATCGTCGTCGACGTCGACGAACGAGGTGGGCAGCCCCGCCGTAATGTTGCGAACGGTTCCACCGGCGAGGTCATACACGAAGAAGTTGCGGTTCTCGTAATAAAACCACTTCGTGCCGTCCTGCGAGGGGCTGTATCCCCAGCGCACCTGCTTTTTGATCGGTTTGCGCTCGCCGGTGGTCATGTCGATCGCGTAGACGTCGCGGAAGTTCCGGCCGCTGAGGTTGCCCTCGAGTTCGTAGGCCCGGACATCACTGCCGATCGCCCACTTGTCCTTCGGCGCGGGAGTCACCGAACGCACTTCGTCATCGGCGAGACGGATGAATTTGTTCTCGGCCACGCGAAAGATCGACAGATAGCTGAACTGCTTGTCGTTGTTCTCCTGCACCTGCTGCTGCGACTGCAGGCGCGGATCCTTGTAGTGCCATATCATCAGGTCCGGCCGTTCGGTGGTATCCTGGCTGGCGGCAGGAGGCGTCTGCGGCGGAGTGTCGCCCGGAGCAGTCTCCTCGGGGCCGCCACCGCCCCTGCGCTCGACCTTGTTGAGCGCCGTGATGCCGAAGAGGATTGCGTCGCGACTTTCCGTCCATTGCGGCGCGCGGTTGCCGCTGATCGACATGTTGGCGGGGAACGACTTGTCTTTGGCAGGATCGTAGGACACCTTCTTCGGCGCACCGGAGCCGAAGCCGGAGAATCCCACCACGGCGTAAAGCCGCTCCTTCCAGGCACGGTCGTCGTGTCCCTTCAGGACTGACAGCGCATCGCCCTCCTCCGTCCACGTCATGCGCTCGTAGAACGCTTTGTCGGTCTCGAGCGGAGTGATGACGCCCGTCGCCATCTCGCGAATCTCGACGCCGTTGCCGGCCTGATCGGCCGCGTCGATCACGATGGCGAGCTGCTTGCCGCTCCTGTTGAATGCAAACTCAGACACATTGCCGATGTTGAGCTCGGTGCCGGTCGCGAGTTCGCGCAGCACAAGATCGGTGCCCCGCGGCCGCGTGTCGCGCGGTGCGTCTGCAGCGGCGCCCACACCGCCGCCCCGCCCGCCTCCGGCCGCCGGCCGCGGCATCCGGCCCATAGCGATGTAGCGCAATCCAGCCGCCCATCTCGCCGTTGAACGCGAAACGCCGGATCTTGGCGATGTTTGTCTTCTCGCCGCTCGCAAGGTTGACGAGCGTCACACCGTTCTGGACCGGACGCCGCGCCTTTTGCGCCGCCTGGGCTTCCTTGCGGGTCGGCGCAGTTCCAATGGCGATCCAGGCTGAGTCATCCGAGAACGCCATCAAGCCGCCGGCACCTTCGCCGACCGGGAACTTCATTTCCTTGTCGCCGGTCGTACTGCGGACAATGACCTCGCTGTCTCCCTGGAGCGGCGACATTCGACAGGCCAGCCACTGCCCATCCGGTGACAACGTGTTCAGACCGATGCTGCGAAAGGCAAGAATATCGTCGAGTTCCATCGGGCGCTTGGCGCCGTTCTGGGCCGCAACCGGCGCCAACACGACGCAAACCACCAACAAAACCAGAATGGCGGAAGTGCGCATCCGCTTCATAAGAAACCTCCAGAGTAATAAATTGACCGTGATTTCAAATCTCGTGACATAAGACTGCGGGGAATTTCCCCTCCAGTTCCGGAGATGATCGTCCTCCGGCAGGCTATTCCACAGGCACGAGATCCGGCCTCAAAGAGAAGACAGTCCATTGCAGGCATTCATGTTCGGAAAAGACGGTAATTTCTCACAGTGCATTTCAGGAAAACCTAACGCGCTTTCACGTGGTCGCAGCAGAATACCATCCGCCGAGCTGGAAATCATCCGGATTCACTTCAGATCCGCCCTGCCGGTGGTCCCTTCGTTGGGGTGACCTTATAGAGCCCGCCGCTGTGAGCTGGAATGGTTGTCCTAATACAGGCGATCCGCAGCGAGGCAACACGCATTTGGATCCAACCGGCTTCTGAGCAGTCCGTCATGCGCCTCGGTAAGCAATCACATGCGCACTTCCACCGGGCGCCCGTCGAAGATGAGGGTTCGTGTCGCCCGCTCGCCCGCGAGGCGCACTTCGATCGTTCTCCAGGCCGGGGGCAGCATGCGCGAGCCCCGCGCCAGGCGCAGCGTCAGGCGGCGCTCCACATTCCGCCAACCCATTTCGATCCGCATCCACGCTCCCTTCCGATATTCAAAGGTCCTGCCATCGTCCTCATAGAGGGTGGATGCACCATCGGCGCCCGGATAGACGACGAGCGTCAAAGGAGCGTCGACGTGTTCGTCTGCGTACTGTTTGACGGGACCCAGTGGCAGGATGGAGCCCGCTCGTATGTGCAGCGGCATGGTTTCGAGATCGACCTTGCGCTCGATTTCGCGGCCGCCGACGACGCGCTCTTCGGTCCAGAAATCGAACCAGGTCCCGCGCGGCAGGTAAAGACGCCGGTTCGAGGCGCCTTTCTCGACGACCGGCGACACGAGCACGTCACGTCCCCACAAGTACTGGTCGCCGCGCGCGACTGCCGCCGGGTCGTCGGGATAGTGCAGCCAAAGAGCGCGCATGATCGGCAGGCCCGTGTCGCAACATTCCCGCACCGCTGTGTAGGTGTACGGCAGCATGCGATATCGCAGTTCGAGGTACTTTTTTAGAATCGGCTCTACCTGAGGATTTTTCAGTTCGACGGGATCCGGCTTAAAGGTCGTGGTCTCCATCGGGCCGCCGTCGCCGCCGTTCCAGCCCCAGGGGAGGCGCAAGTGCCAGTGCCGGCCGTGTGCGCGGAAGCACGTGCAGAACGCACCGAACTGGAACCAGCGCACGTGAAGTTCGCCTGTATATTCCTGCGTCGGTATGAATCCGCCGATGTCGGTGCCCCAGTAGGGAATTCCCGAAAGACCGGTGTTGACCGCAACCGGCACGTGCGTGCGCAGTGTTTCCCAGCGCGACTGCACGTCTCCCGACCAGAGAAACGCCGCGTAACGCTGCATGCCGGCATAGCCGTTGCGATGCAGAGCGAAGGGCCGCTCGTTCGGCCGCCAGAGCTGCGACCCTTCCCAATACATCCGGTTGCGATTCAAACGGGACGGTGCGTCATAGCCATCCCCCTGGTCAGGCCACCAGCCGTCTACGCCGATGTCGTAGAGCGGTTTGTGGTACGGCCAGTAGCACGGCACGTTGCGGTTGTCGGGCCAACGGTTGTCCGGCGACCGACCGCTGGGAACGGCGTTTTTCGGATCGCACAGTTCCTGCACCGTTCCGGTCAGGAGCCTACCTTCAATGACGATGTGCAAAACCACCTTGAAGTGCTGCGAGTGCAGCGTGTCGATCATGCCTTTCGGCTCGGGGAAGTTGCCGCCGTGCCATGTGAACTCGCCGTTGCGCGTATTCCACCCGGACGGCGTGAACTCAGTACCCAGGTAGATCAATGCATCACAAGGAAGTCTCTTCTCGCGCATCGTTCGGGCGACGCCCAGGACCTCCTCCGGGCCCGCCAGCGTTCGGTGCGACTGCATGTAGCCGATCGTCCAGAGCGCCGGCAACTCGGCGTACCCGGTTATGCGCGCGTACTCCCGCATGATTTCCGCCGGATTTAAGGAGGAGACAACGAACACGTCGAGGGGCAGACCCTCGTCCGGCGCTGCGAACCTCCCTTCCGCGCCGGTGAAGTCGAACGTGCCCAGGGGGTGATGGATGAACATGCCCCAGCCGTCCGTGCCCACCAGCCACTGGATCGGCACGCGGCCGCCGTGCGTGCCGAGCTGATACCCGCCCTGCCCGCTTCGCATCCGGTCCGTGGTACCTTTGCGATCGAATTGCGGCCCGCCCTGCCCGAGCCCGAGAAGCGGCCCTTTGCTCAAAAGAAACGACATCCCCGCGGTCTTCGCGTCCAGCGTCAGCCGCTGCACGGGCTGGCCCGTGCGGGTCTCAACCCGAAGCGTCGGCGGCTCAGGCGTGAACTTCACCACGAGGTTGCCGGTACGCACGGCGTCGAAGCGCTCGCGAGCACGACAGCGCACGATGGCGCGCCCCTCACCCTCAGGCACGACGGCGCCGTCCATCGGAACAGGGGCCGCACGCCCGGTTTCGAGTGGCAGCACGCTGAGGCGAACCGTTGCAGGGCTGAGCGAGGAAACCACAATCTCCACCGGTTTGCCTGCGACTACAATATCTGTGGCTTGGCCGCGGATGATGCTGCGCCCCAGGATCATGCCGGCGCCGGCTGTGCCAAGCTGCTTCAACGCATCACGACGGGTTAGCGGGTTTGTCATGCGCCGCATGCTATCGCCGGCCCTCAATCGAAGTCAAGCCGCGCGAGGCTCATCCGCATTCGGGGGCGGTTTCATTCTTGAACGGAAGTTGCTGCGCAATTGCTGCTTTCGCCGGCGGCGATCATCGTTTCGGGAATGCCGTGAATTCCCGCACATGATAGCTCGTCGCCGGATCTCGAGATCGCGGCGCCGGAGACTCAGCTTGCCGAGGACTCTGGGCAGGCGCAGAATTATCTTAGTTGGGGAAAGGGTGTAGGGCATTGGGCAACTCATTGACATTTTGCCAGCTTACACGGCTCGTCAATCAACAGCTTCAGGCCGGCAACCGGCCGATCTCGCCCAATGCATGGGAGAATTCCGATGAGATTCAGAGTATTTCTGCGCACCGTCGCACTGAGCTTGACGGTGTCCATTCTCGTTCCGTTTGCGCCGGCACAGCATGGCGGTCAGACGGGAAGAGGTACTACGAACAACAACGGCAGCAACAACACAGGCAACGGGAGCGGCAGGATCGGTTCGGATAAGAATCCTGACAGCCAATCACAATTCCAGCGGGAGCCATTACTCTTCATTTCCGGGTCTGTCGTGCTGGACGACGGAAGTCCTCCTCCGATGGGGGTGGTCATCGAGCGCGACTGCGGCGGCAGGACGACCAGGGAGGCGCATGTAAGTCCGAATGGGAGTTTCGGATTCCAGGTTGGCGTCGACAACCGTGTCTTGCCGGACGCCAGCGAGAGCGGCCCGGGCACACCCTGGGATCCGGTTGCATCGCCTTCCGGGCCGTTTTCCAGTTCGGGCTGGACTCCGGCTTCGTGGCTCGCCGGTTGTGAGCTGCGTGCTCGGCTCGGCGGCTATCGCTCCAGTCATGTGCTCCTGGCAGTGAATCAGACGATGGGCATGCTGGATGTGGGAACCATCGTACTTTACCCGGCGGAGAGGGTTCCGGGTACTACCATAAGCGCTACCAATCTGGCGGCGCCCAAGGAAGCGAAAAAGGCGCTCGAGAAAGCGGAGAAGGCATTTCAAAAGAAGAACTTCGATGAAACTGAAAAGGACGTTGAGGCTGCGCTTAAAGTGTATCCTGGCTACGCGACTGCCTGGTACGAGCTGGGGCGGGTTTATGAACAATCTCATCGCGTCGAGGAAGCGCGCACTGCTTTCTCAAAGGCATTAGCAGCCGACAAAAACTACGTGAATCCAATCATCGAGCTGGCACAGCTGGCTGCCACAGAAGCAAAATGGCAGGAAACCGCGGATTTGACGGAGCGCGCTCTGGAACTCGATCCGGTCGATTTCCCGGAAGGATATTACCTGAACTCACTGGCCAACTATACCCTGAGCAGGCTGGATGCGGCAGAGGGAAGTGCTCGCAAGCTGGAGCGTCTGGATACGCTGCACCGGTTCCCGGAGGCATTCCTGATCATGGCGGGTGTTTTCAATCAGAGGAAGGATTCTGCAGGCGAGGCGGATCAATTGCGCAACTACCTTCAATATGCTCCGCAGTCAGCCATAGCGGATAAGGTACGCTCCCGCCTCAAGGACCTGGAAAAGACCGCCGGTGTGCAGCAAACCACCCGCAAGGTGCCGGCCCAGACGCGTTAGTGAGTTCCCAACGGCACGGTCAATATCTACGCCGTGGCAACTAGCCCGCGCGGGTGCCGTCGGGAACCGGTGCTTCCGGAATCGCCAGAACGGGGCGGATCCCGTCCGCGTAGCCGATGTCGAACAGCATCCCTTCAGAAACGACGCCATGTATCTTTTTTGGTTCCAGGTTCACGACAAACAGGGCTTGCTTGCCTTCGATCTCCTTGGGGTGCGCGCGTTCCTGTTTGAGAGCGGCGACAATCGTCCGGGTGTGGTCGGCAAAGCTGACGCGCAATTGCACCAGCCTTGTGGAACCGGGCACGTCCTCCACCGCCTCGATTTTCCCGACGCGGATATCTACCTGGTTTAGAGTCTCGAGAGAGATCGCGGGCTTTACGGGGGCAGTTGGCATTGGCATATTCTATCGAAAAAAGGGTTCTTCGGGTTATTTTCGAGAAAAAATCTTGGCTCCCGGCCGATGAAATGATACAAGGCTGGATTGGGTAATATCTGGCTGAGACCGGCGGTGCCGATCAGAGCCGGCGGCTGTTTGGCTGCGCGTTGTGCCCGTGGATTGAGACAAAGAAGGGACTATAATGTAGTATGGGAGCGGAGGTTCTGGGTTTCACCGTCCTTTGGTCCCAGTTTGTCTTGCGTTTCCGGGCGCTTCAATCCCAGCGCCGGCATCGGTACTGCTGACCCAGCAGCTTTGAGTTCGGAATGGAGCACGGGTACTGCCAACCTGACAGTCTTGAAGCAGGTTTACATGACCCTCGCAGTTAAGCGTGCAATAAGCGGCTGAATGCCAAGAACACTTATGATCTCCCGGTTTCGTCCTTTTCGCTCCGTCGTCATTTTTGTCGTCCTGGGGCTTGCGACTCAGTGGTCATGGGGACAGTCTCGAGTTTCCTCGCCCAACGACCGCGCTCGTTATCTTGCTGCGCTGCCTTTGCAGGAAACCTCTCCACTGAAGAAGTTCGAGCAGCTGCCGGCCTATCAGGAGCACGCCGAACTCCTGGACGCGGAATGGCAGGCGAAACAGAAAACCAGGTGGGATGTGATGACGTCATGGGCGGGAACCGAGATCAGACCGTTCATCGACAACGGTGCACCGGTTTTCTATATGTTTGGCGGTCCGGATTTTCTGAACGCTTATCTCATCTACCCGGGCGCGCCGAAATATGTACTGTGCGGACTTGAAACCATAGGCAGAGTCCCTCCGCTCGAGAACTTGCCGGAGGAGAGGATTGCAGCCGACCTGAACAATCTCGGAATGTCTCTCAAACCGGCGCTTGACATGGGCTTTTTTATCACCAAGGAAATGGGCAGCAAGTTGCTGAAGGGCGATGCGTATGGTGTGCTCCCGCTGCTTTATGTCCTGGTCGTGCGCTCCGGCAATGAGATCACCGGCGTGCAGTATGTCAAGCTCAGCGAATCGGGCGATGTCATCCTGCTGCCAGGAGAAGATCCGATCAAAGCGGGCGCGCGTGGAGTCAGGATAACGTTTGTGCGCCAGGCGGGCGCGCCCACGCAGGAGTTGGATTATTTCCGCACCGACCTGTCCGATCAGGCTCTGGAACGGGACAAGCGTTTCCTCAATTACTTGGGCACGCTGGGCCGGGCTAACAGCTACTTGAAAGCAGCGTCGTACCTGATGCATTCAAAAAGTTTCGCTCTGATTCGCGACTTTCTGCTTTCGCAGAGCTCTTCGGTCTTGCAGGATGACTCGGGGATCCCCTACCGGGCTTTCAGCCCGGAGAGATGGAGGATCATGCTCTACGGCAATTATTATGGGCCGATCAGCGAAGTCCCCTGGGCCGAACAGCGAGATTTGAGAAAAGCCTACCAAGCGCCAGGCGCGGCAAGGCCGCTTCCATTCAAGAGCGGTTACGGCACCAAGGAGCACGCGAATCTGCTCTTTGCGACGGGAGCAGCGTCAAAAGCGCCGGACGCAAAGCCCAAGCCCATCCAAAAGCGCACGCATGGCGATCCTTGAGTGTAAGCGGGGATTTTGCCGTACACTGGATGGCTGGAGAGCAAACAGATGTCACCGAACAGGCCGCGCGCAGATGGCGACACGACGGACCGAATGATCGCGGAAGCCCGGCGCGAAAGAGAGCTGCGGATGAACGGCTACCGCGAGCGGGCGCTCAAGCTGTTCCCATGGATTTGTGCACGCTGCGGGCGGGAATTCGAAGGCAAGAGGCTGCGGGAACTCACCGTACACCACAAGGATCACGACCACGAAAACAATCCGCTCGATGGCAGCAACTGGGAGTTGCTGTGTCTCTATTGCCACGACAATGAGCACTCTCGCTACTCAGTGGCGGAGTGGTATGAAGAACCGACCCCGGGCGGCGAGCAAAAGCCGGCTTCTACTTACAAGCCATTTGCGGGTCTTGACGCCTTGCTGAAAGACAAGAAGTAGCTGCTCGCTTTCGACCCATGAACGCCGGTGCCACCCTCGTCGACTACAGTCCGGAATGTGTCGCGAGGAGGAAGCCCTCTTCATGGTGCTGCATTTCCGCAGGATCCCGCAGAATCTAACCCACTGCCTGACGAACGCGCACCTTTGATCCGGCGAAGGCGTAGTACGCGATGAATGCGTAGCAAGACATAGGGATCAGCATGGCAGCTGCCATGCTTCGGGTGGCTTCGAAAACCAGCCCCATGATGGGCGTGAACACTGCGCCCCCCACGATTGCCATCACGATCATCGAACCGCCCAGTTTTGTGTTGGGACCCAGTTCTTTGAGGCCAAGCGCGAAAATCGTCGGAAACATCAGCGACATGAAGAAGCTGGTCAGGAAGATCGCCCAGAGCCCTGCCCAGCCTGGGAACAGGATTCCTACACCCACCAGCAGCAGGTTGACAAGGCTGAAGGCGCCCATCAGCTTGTTGGGGCGAAAGAACTTCATGAGGTAGGTGGACGCGAATCTTCCCACGCCGAAAGCAATCAGGGTCCCGGTCAAAAAGTACCCCGCGATCTTTTCAGGCTGATGCGTGTAATCCTGAGTATACTGGATGAAGTAGCTCCAGGTCCCCACCTGTGCTCCCACATAGAAAAACTGGGCGACGACAGCCTGAATGAAATGGGGGTACCGAAAAAGCTCCTTAAACCTGCCTTTGTCGCGGCCGGTCGTGGATTGTCCCTCTTCGGCGATTACAGGAAATTTCGTTCTGATGATCAGGAGGGCCCAAAGAAACACGACCGCACCGAGGACCAGGTAAGGAGTAATCACCCTCAGGGTTTCCTGGCGCAGGTAGGCGTCGTACTGCCCTGCGGTCTTCAGCGCGTTCACTTCGTGACTCCCCAGTTCAATGCCCGAAAAAATAAACGCTGTGCCAATCAATACCCCGGTGATCGATCCCACCGGATTGAACGCCTGTGAGAAAGTCAACCTCCTTTCCGAACTCGCGGGATCACCCAAGCGCGCGATGAAAGGATTTGCCCCCGTTTCCAGGAATGCCAGACCGCTGGCGATTACGAACAGGGCAAACAGGAAGAAACCATAATCGCGGACGATCGCGGCAGGCCAGAACAACATGGTACCGGCGCCATAAAGAAGCAATCCCGTCACGAGTCCGGTCTTGTAGCTATACTTGCGCATGATCAGCGCCGCCGGCATGGAGAGCAGGAAATATCCCATGTAAAAGGCCGACTGAACCAGTCCTGCCTTGAAGCGCGTGATCTCGAAGGACTTCATGAACTGCCTGATCAGGACATCATTCAGATTGTTGGGAATGCCCCAAAGAAAGAACAGGGCGGTCACCAGGACGAACGGGACCGCGTTTTGGGATGGAAACAGCCTCCGTGCGCCATGCGCGTGATTTTCCGCCTTTAAGCCTGATGCCATATTGAAGCGCCCTTTCGCTGGTGTGGAATTCCAGTGGGGTTGTATCTGCGATCGTCGGAATTTCTGCCGGGATTTTGACGATTGCGGATGCGACTCCCGCTCACAACTGACGGAATCTGTTGTAGGCTTCTTTCCAAAGTGCGGTGTTTTCCGGCTCATAGCGCGCCGGGTGAAACGACTCGCGCACGATCTGCCGCGCAATCTCCAGCGATGGCAATCTGCCCAGGGCGATGGCCTGCACCAGGACGTTGCCGATCCCCGTACATTCAGCCGGTCCGGCCAGAACGGGGATCCCCGTGGCATCCGCAGTAAACCGGTTGAGCAGGTCATTTTTGCTGCCACCGCCGACGATGTGGAGCCTGTTCGGCCTGTTCCCGGTTATGCTTTCGAGCTGGTCCAACGTTTGCCGGTAGCACAGTGCCAGACTTTCCAGCGCGCAGCGTATCACGGCCCCCGGATTGGCAGGGACAGGCTGGCCGGTTACACGACAGTACTCGGCAATCCTGTCCGGCATCCCCCCGGGCTTGCCGAACCTCTCTTCCTGGGGATTGACGAACGACACGAGCGGTTTTGCCTCTCGCGCAAATGCTGCCAGTTCCTCGTAGCTGAATTCCTGACCCTGCCGTGCCCACGCGCGGCGGCATTCCTGCACGATCCAGAGACCGACGATATTCTTAAGGAAACGGATGCTTCCGCCATAGCCGACTTCGTTGGTGAAGTTAAATTGCCGGCTGCGCATGTTGACAACCGGACAGGAAGCCTCTATGCCGAGCAACGACCACGTTCCTGAGCTGAGATACGCCCAGCCTTCCCCCTCGGCCGGCACAGCGGCCACTGCCGCCGCAGTATCGTGGGAACAGCCGGCTACCACTTGAACTCCCTGCAGTCCGGTCTCGGCGGCGATTGCAGGCAGCAGCGGGCCCAACCGCGTGCCGGAGGCAACGGTCTCGGGAAAAATCGTCGGCGGAAAACCGAACTTCTCAATCAGCCAGGCCGACCACCCATGCACAAAGGGGTTATACAATTGCGTGGTGCTGGCCAAGGATTCTTCAGACTTGCCGACACCGGAAAACAAGAAATTGAAATAATCCCCGATATTGAGAAACCTGTCCGCAGAGCCAAGGAGTCCGGCCCTCTGCTGCAGGTCGGCGTGCAGTTGATAGAGCGTGTTGATCGGCATGAATTGAATACCGGTCTCCGCGAAGATCCGCTCGGCAGGAACAACCAGGAATGCGCGCTGCAATGCGCCTTCGGTGCGCGTGTCCCGGTAGTGATAAGGAGCCGTCAGCATCGGCTCGTTTCCGCGCAGCAAGACGTAGTCAACGCCCCAGGAGTCGGAGCTGATGCCCGAGACGGCGACGCCGCGACCCGCCACTTTGCGGAGCCCGTCCTTCAACTCATCAAAGATGCGCAGCACATCCCAGCGAAGGGAGTTGTTGACGGCGACAGCACCATTCGGAAAGCGATGAATCTCCTCCAGGTGAAGATGGTCATGTTCCAGAGAGCCGAGCAAAACACGCCCGCTTTCGGCACCAAGATCACAGGCCACGTAGCGCTCTAGGGTCATAGTTTCAGCGTGAGCGGGCAGCTACCCTCTGCTTTGATCTGATTTCTCGCCTAGTATTTCCCATACAACGGCCCGAAATTGGCACAGGCACGGAAATCCGCACCCTGGGGGTCATGCGCTCCGAACGCGGTCCAGGCGCTCGGCCGGAAGATCTGCTCCTCCGGCACATTGTGCATGTACACGGGCATCCTCAGCATGGCCGCCAGGGTTAACAGGTTGCTTCCGATATGCCCAAAAGCATACGCGCAGTGATTGGCGCCCCAACAGTTCATCACCGAAAAGACATCCCGGAAGGGCCCGCTGCCGGTCAGAATCGGCACAAACCAGGTTGTGGGCCATGTCTGGTTCGTCCGCCGGTCGAGAATTTGATGGACTTTGCCGGGCAATTCCACCGTCCATCCCTCGGCGATCTGGAGAACGGGTCCCAGCCCTCTCACTACATTGATGCGCGCGGCGGTCACAGGCATGTCGCCGCAGGTCGAATAACAGGAGGAGTATCCGCCGCCGCGGAAATACTCCACAATCGACGGATACCAGGTTGTGGCTTTCAGGCAGGCCTCGGCTTCCCGGGAATTTATATCCCAGTAAGGTTTCATTGCCGCTTTGCCGTTGATTTCCTGCCGTCCGGTGCCATCCAACGCCGCAGGCCCCGAGTTGATGAAGTGCAGCATCCCGCCCGCGGCTTTGCCTGCCAGTTTGTGGCCCGTCACTCTTCGCACCGCAGCAGGACTCCAGTATGTCCTCACATCTGCAAAAACCTGCGCCGAACCACTCATCAGGTGGCCCAACAGCATCGTCGCCCCGTTGAGGCCGTCGTTTTCCGTGGCAACAATGTAAGGCTCACGGATCCCGTTCCAATCGAACGACGAGCAAAGGACAGCCTCGAGAAAGTCACCGTTGGGAAAGTGATCCGTCCATTGCCTTTGCCCCTGGAAGCCCGCAGCAATCGCATTGTGGCCGAGCGCCTCTTCACCAAATCCCATTTCCGCCAGCCGCGGATTGCCGACCATCAGGTCGCGCGCAATGAGAGCCATTTTGACGCAGGCTTCCCAGTCCAGGTCCTTCTGCTTCCGGCTGCGCCGGACTCCTGCTGCATTGGTATCCGCACCCTCTTTGCAGTTGCGCCGGGTCCATGTCAGGGCCTGCTCAAACTCCTTCGGATCAAAGATCCTTTCCTCGATGCGGCGGACAAATTCGACCATATCGACAACCTCGACGCGCATCCCCAGATAACTCTCGAAAAACGCCTGATCGATGATCGAACCGGCGATCCCCATCGACACGCCGCCCATGGACAGATAGGACTTGCCGCGCATCGTGGCTACAGACAGGCCGGTTCGGGAGAATTGCAGCAGTTTCTGCTGCACATCCGCGGGTATGTCGGTGTCGTCCTGATCCTGGACGTCGCGTCCATAGATATTGAAGACCGGCAACCCCTTTTGGTTATGCGCCGCCGACACCGCCGCCAGGTAGACGGCGCCGGGCCGCTCGGTGCCGTTAAAGCCCCACACCGCCTTTGGGATGAGTGGGTCCATGTCCATGGTCTCCGATCCATAGCACCAGCACGGCGTCACTGTGAGTGAAACACCGACACCCTCGCGCCGGAACTTTTCTGCGGCACGAGCGGCCTCTGCCACACCGCCGATGCAGGTGTCTGCAACCACGCATTCCACGGTCATTCCATTCGCATGCCGGAGGTTTGAGGATAGAAATCTCGCGGCTTCGTTTGCCATCGCCAGGGTCTGATTTTCCAGTGACTCGCGCACCCCGCCCAAACGTCCATCGATGGTGGGTCGAATTCCTATCTTCGGCATCTCCCCTACGAGACGATTGCAGGGAGCATGCACTTTGAGATCGCTGCCTCCCATGGCCTGAGTCCTTTCAAAATGAATTCCGTTCAATCAGGGTCTTGCCAATGCCTTGCGCTCCAATTCATCATAATTCGGCGATGAATCGACAGGCGCATCAAAAGAATGAGCCTATTCTAGCGCGATGCGATCCTGGGACCTAGCGCTCATCTTCGTCAAACAGTGCTCGACCGTGGTGAAGCCCGGTGCGGTGGCAAAGTGGGGAGGCGGAAAGCGCGTTACCGGGTTATGCGCATGGTTTCATCGATGGAGAGGGTCGGCAGATCCGTTCTGGAGGAATCCATGGGTTTCGCAGTGATGCGAAAATGCGCGGCCCCGTCTACTTCAGCTTCGTAAACATAGCCGCGCCGGCTGCCCTCTGGAAATGGATTGGTGTTACCTGATTGCCTGAGTTGGTCCAGGCTGGCGTAGCTGCCGTTGGTTGCCAGGTAAAGCTTCTCCGATCTCCCGAGGCTCAGCAGGTCACTCCTGACAGCAACCAGATCGATCAGCTCGGCGACCGGCTTGTCACTCGCTCCTCGCTGGACTTGCGCGGAGTAGATGAAGTAGCCTACGACCAGTACTGCCAGAAGCCCGATCATACCCATTATAGATCGCATATCCGGCATACTCCTTTTGCGGCTGGAGATATCCACGTCTGTCGGTTACTGCCGCTCAACTGCCGTATCGACCCGGACCGACTTGCGAGTTTAGTCTATTCTGCGGATTTCGCCCGTCACGGGAAAGTTCCGGGGTTGCGCCTCTTTCCCGGTTTCCAGGGCGTCTTGAAAGATCAGCAATCCAATTTGAATTGAAAGTATCAGGAGCGGTGTGCTACCTAAGTACACGATTTCACACTTATACCGACGACGATGATCGCATTTTCCGGAATCCATACTTTGAGGGGGAAAAGAAATGATTCTCAGGCGATTCATGATGACGGTTGCGCTTGTGATCGCTAGTCTGGCTTCGGGCGCCGGCGCCATCGGACCCAAGCAGCCCATCGGTGAAATCGTCAATCCGTCGGTCGAAATGCTGGATGCGAACAATCAGCCCGCGCACTGGACCATCGACCCTGCCCCACGCACGAACACGACCCCCGGCGCGCAGGTCGCGTCCGATGTTGCCCATGCCGGTACGCGCAGCCTGGTGATCTCGGCAAACGGCGTTTCATGGATAAACAAGACACTCCTCAAACCCTACGCAAAATACAGGTTGACCGGCTGGATCAGGACCCAGGATATACCGGCCGCAAGCGACCGCGGTGCCATGTATGAGCTGCGCGGCGTCACTGTGACCTCGCCTGCGCAGAGGATCAACGGCACTCGGGATTGGACCAGAGTGGAAATCGCCTTCGATACCGAAGGTCAGGACAGCGTGATCGTCGCCGCCACACTGGGTCGAGGGGGCGCTCGGGGCAGTCGGGGCGCTGAGGCCGCCGTACCCCCGGGCAAAGCCTGGTTCGACGACCTGCAGCTGGAGCTGCTTTCGGCGCGCGAGCTCAAGCCGGCAATAACGATTGATGCCGCGAAGACGCGCGAACCGATGCCTGACCTCATCTACGGCCAGTTCATAGAACACCTGGGGCGCAGCATCTATGGCGGCATCTGGGCCGAGATGCTCGAGGACCGCAAGTTTTACTCCGCCGTAGGCGAAACACGCCGCGACAAGACCTTCGTTCCTTCGCCCTGGAAGGCCGTCGGTCCCGCGAGCTCCGTCACGATGGTGAAGGAAAACGCCTTTGTCGGCGAGCACACGCCCCAGGTGGACCTGGGCGACGACGGAACAGCCAAGGGCATCACGCAGTCCGGCCTGGGCGTAGTCGCCGGGAAAGGCTATGTGGGGTACGTCATTTTGGCGGGCGACACTTCGGCTGTGCCCATCGAGGTGAGCTTCGGCTGGGGCGGCGGCGCCGGCGAACGCCAGACGGTTAAGGTCGACAAGATCACGGGAGCGTTTAGAAAATACCCCCTCAAGTTCAAAGCCGGCGGCTCGACCGACGACGCGGTTCTCGAGATCGTCGGCAGAGGCAAAGGCAAGTTCCTGATCGGCACGTCCTCGCTGATGCCCGACGACAACATCAAGGGGATGCGCAGAGACACACTGGCGATGCTCAGGCAGCTTGATTCGCCCATCTACCGCTGGCCGGGCGGTAACTTCGTCAGCGGCTACAACTGGAAAGACGGCATCGGCGACCGCGACAAGCGTCCGCCGCGCAAGAACCCTGCCTGGACAGGTATCGAACACAACGACTTCGGCATGCACGAGTACTTTGCCTTTCTCGAGGAGCTGAACACGCAGCCGTTCATCGCCCTCAACGCCGGCCTGGGCAGCGTCGACCTGGCGGTCCAGGAAGTGCAGTACGTCAACGGCAGCCCCGACACGCCGATGGGCAAGCTGCGCGCCGCGAACGGCCATCCCGAGCCGTTCCGATGCACCTACTGGGCGGTAGGCAATGAGATGTCCGGCAACTGGCAATTGGGCAACGTGCCGATTGAGGAATTCGTGAAGCGGCACAATGCTTTCTCCCAGGCGCTGCTCGACATCGACAAGTCCATCAAGCTGGTCGCATCCGGCGAGGCGACCCGGCCCAACAGCGATTGGGATCGCCAGCTGCTTTCCAACTGTGCCGCCTATATCAACCTGAACAGCAAACACTTCTACAAGCAGGATTGGCACGGGGGCGGCCTGATGACCCATGTGCGCCAGATCGGCGACTCCATCCGCGCCATTGCCGACGCCCACCGCGAATACCTCAAGACAATTCCGCAAATGCAGGGCAAGAATATCCGGGTCTCGCTGGACGAGTGGAATTACTGGTACGGCCCACACGTTTTCGGTGAACTCGGCACACGCTATTTCATGCGCGACGCGCTCGGCATCGCGGCGGGCATCAACGAATACAGCCGGGACACCGACGTCATAGCACTGGCCTGCTACGCCCAGACCGTCAACGTCATCGGCGCCATCAAGACGAGCAAGACGGCCGCGGTGCTTGACTCTACCGGCGAGGCTCTCGTGATGTACCGCCGCCACTTCGGCTCCATCCCCGTGGCGGTTACAGGGGCACCCGAACCGCTCGATGTTGCCGTCGCCTGGACGAAGGATAAAAAGGCGCTCACGATTTCCGTCATAAATCCGACCTACGAGACTTGCCGGCTCGGATTCAAGGTCGAAGGTGCGCAGCTGGCTCGGCAGGCAAAGTCCTGGGTTCTGACCTCCCCGGACGACATGGACTATAATGACCCGGGCAAGGAGCCCATCGTCAGGTTCACTGAAAAAGCTCTCAGCGAAATCGAGGACACACTTACGGTGGCGCCTGCAAGCGCCACGATCTTCGAAATCCGGGTGAAATAAGAAACGCAAAAGCCCAACGCAGAGGACGCAGAGCATTGATAGCCTCGATCCTGAACTCTCTGTGCTCTCCGCGGCTCTCCGTCCTCCGCGTTAAGCTTTTGCTTTTGTCGATGCTTGGCCAACAGTAGAAAATGGAGCGCAAGTATGAGAAACGGCGCATATCGATCAGCAATCACAGTGCTCGCCTTTTTGCTCTTGCTCTGCGCCATGCCGGGGCGGAGGAATGAGGCGGCGGCTCAGGCAAAGAAGGGCGCGGCTCAGGCAACTCCAGGGCCTATGCTGGAACAGGGTCTGATCGAGCTCAACACTCCCGATTTCAGCCTGAGCCTGGTGCGGTCGTCGCAGACGATGGCCGGTCTCAAGCCCAAAGGCGGCGACGGATTCGATTTCACGCCGGCCGACCTGCTCGTCGAGCGCTCGCAGAACGGCTACTATCACCTGGGCGATCTCAACTTGCGCGTGCGCACGGGAAATACGGGAGAGTGGAAGAACTATTCGACGGCCATCGCCCGCAAACCGGTCACCGCGCTGCCTGAGTCGGGGCAGATCCTGGCGGCCGCCGATCTCACGCCGACGCTCCCCTCCGATTGCCCGCTGCAGATTACGCGCACCTGGGTGCTGGATGAAGCCAGGCTTGCCTTGCGCTTCGAGTTGAAGAACAAGGCAGCGGAGCCCGTTCAGGTCGGCGCGTTCGGCATCCCGATGATTTTCAACAATGTGATCACCAACCGCTCGCTCGACGAGGCTCACACCATCTGCTCGTTCTCCGACCCCTACATCGGCGAGGACGCCGGCTACCTGCAGGTGACGCGCCTCAGCGGCCATGGGCCGGCGCTCATCGTGGTGCCCGAGGGCAAAACCCCCTTCGAGGCGTATAACCCGATCCTGAACCGGCGCGGGTCTGGCGGCTCCGGGCCGATCTTCAGCGATCCCACGCCCCGCGGCCAGACTTTTGAAGGCTTCTTTGACTGGATGGTTCACAGCCGGGCCTACGCTGAAAACGAGTGGAAGCAAGCCCAGCCCTGGAATCCTCCCAGTTCGCTGACGCTGGCTCCCGGCGCGGTGAAGAATTACGGCGTCAAATTCCTTGTATCCGACGAGATCCGGAACATCGAGAAAACGCTCGCCGCCGAGGGACGTCCTGTCGCGGTCGGCATCCCGGGCTATGTCCTGCCGATGAATGCAAGCGGACAGCTCTTCCTCAAATACCCCAAGGGTGTCAAATCCATGGAAGTCGAACCCAAGGGGGCGGTAACGATCGCCACCGCCAAGTCCACGACCGGTGGTTGGAAGTCCTACGCCTTGCAAGGCAAGACCTGGGGCCGCGCCCGCGTGGTCGTCACCTATGACGATGGCCTCGTGCAGGCGATCCACTGCTTCGTGACCAAGCCGCAGGCCGACGCCGTCAGCGACCTGGGCCGATTCCTGACCACCAGGCAGTGGTACGTCGACCCCAAGGATCCCTTCAAACGCAGCCCTTCCGTCATGAGCTATGACCGCCAGGAGGACAAGATTGTCCTGCAGGATAGCCGCGTCTGGATCGCCGGATTGGGCGACGAGGGTGGTTCGGGATCGTGGCTGACCGCCGTGATGAAGGAGTTCGGCCAGCCCGACAAGGAGGAAATCGACAAATATCAGCAATTCATCGACAACGTCCTCTGGGGCGGCCTGCAGTATAAGGATGGGCCGCGGCAATTCGGCGTGCGCAAGAGCCTCTTCTATTATCAGCCCGATGAGATGCCGCCCGATTATTACAGGAGCGAGCTCAACTGGGGCAGTTGGACGAGCTGGAAAAAGGTGGATGCCGAGAAGGTCGATCGTTCCTTCAATTATCCCCACGTCGCCGCTCTGCACTGGGTGATGTACCGCCTCGCACGCAACCATGAAGGTCTGGTCACCAACCATCCCTGGCAATGGTATCTGAATAATGCCTATCAGACGGCGGTGGCGATGATGAACTATGCCGCTTACTACACCCGGTTCGGCCAGATGGAAGGGGACATCTTCGTTCAGATTCTGCTCGACCTCAAGCGCGAAGGCATGGCCGAGCAGGCCGCAGCCCTCGAGGCCAGGATGAAAAGCCGCGCCGATCGTTGGCGGAGCCAGGCGTATCCATTCGGCAGCGAGATGGCATGGGACTCCACCGGACAGGAGGAGGTCTACGCCTGGACGAGATACTTCGGTGACACCGCCAGGTCTGAAGTGACGCTCAACGCCATCCTCGGATACATGCCGACGCTGCCGCACTGGGGCTATAACGGCTGTGCCCGCCGCTACTGGGATTTTCTGTACGGCGGCAAGATCAGCAGGATCGAGCGCCAGCTGCACCACTACGGTTCGGGCATCAACGCGATCCCGGTGCTGAGCGAGTATCGCGCCCATCCCGACGACCTCTACCTCCTGCGCGTCGGTTACGGCGGCACGATGGGTGCGACTACAAACATCGACCAGGAAGGTTTCGCATCGGCCGCGTTCCACTCCTTCCCCGACACCCTCAAGTTTGATCCGTATTCGGGCGACTACGGCCCGAACTTTTTCGGCTACGCGTTCAACACCGCCACCTACATCGTCAACGATCCGGACTTCGGGTGGCAGGCGTTCGGCGGCAATGTCAAAGTGGAAGGCGGTACCGTCAAGGTCACACCGCTCGATTCTTTCAGGATGCGCGTTTACGTGGCTCCGGTTGGCTTATGGCTGACGCTCGATGCCGGCAAGTTCGCGAGCCTGGAAGTGAATCCCAAAACAGGTGTCGTGCGCGTGGGTTTTGTCCCCGCCACGACCTTCACACCCGCGGCGCGCCTGCGCGTGGAGCAGCCTGCCAAGGTGAACGGTGTCGGAACTTATCGTCCGGCCACTGCGTTCAAATCCGAGCGCGATGCCTATGTCGTACCGCTCAAGACCGGCATCACCTGGATCGAGTTGATTGGCAAGAGATAGCCGGAGCAGACATAGCTGTGATTTTGGTCCCCGCTGGTTTTGTCAGTCTGATCCCATCTTGTCCGGCTTCCGGCTGAAGCGGAAGACGCACTCCGTATATCCCTTGGTGTCCTGATAATCGATTTTGAGGTTCCATCCGGCCGCCAGAGCGCGGTCCTGCCAGATCGTCTCGAAGATTTCTTTGTAGTCTTCAAAGGAGATCTGCCCCTTGAGGTGAGCCGCACTCTGGTACAGTATGAAATAGGTGGGCGAAAGCCGGACCACGGCCTCCTCGTCGGTCAGCTTTTCCAGCCGGACTCCCTCTCCGTACAGGTTGGGGCCGCGCAAATTGGCCTGCTCCCAGCACAGAAAGAGAATGAAGGCCTTATGCGTCGGTACGAACGGCACCCGGCTCTTGGCCCAGACGAAGTACCCGCCGCCGTCCTTGAGCAGTCCGAGGAAGAAGTCTTTTCCCTTCTCCTTGGCCAGGATGCCCCGCCACTGAATGATTTTTGACCAATAGTCTTCCTCACGGTCCCAAGCCTTCTGGGCCTCGTTCGTGTCCGGAAACTTGGAGGTCGGGGGTGGGGGCGTTTTATCCAGGCGGATGAAGATCGCCTCCAGATGTTGGAAGTACCATTGCCCACCCTCCTCAACGAACATGAAGCAGTAGGAGGTCCGCTCGCTTTTGCCGAACGTCAAGGGAACGATGAAATTGGTCAGTGCCCCGTTCTTCAGGATCTCCGGCTTCCTGTCCCATTCTTGCCAATGCGCCTGCTGCTTCATCTGATCAAGAAAGCCCATCAGGACATCGGCCTTGCCGGCCATTTCCGGCATGGGCCTGATCCGATCGGGCGTGAATTTCCCGCTCTTCAGGAGCGATACGAATTCCCGCCAGATCTTTATCCCGGGCGCCGGCTGCCGGCCCATGGTCCCGGCTCCGAGGGCCTGGCCTATGATTCCCACGAGAAGAAAGCTCACCAGCATTTTCGCTGAAGGATGCCTGTTCATCTCTCCCTCCCTTATAATCAGCCAATAATTCGCCATTCCCGGTGGGTCCAGGATGCTGCCGATTGGGCACGAATTCAGCCGGAATGCTGACTGCTATGGCGATCTTTGAACCTTCGACCCAGTAGATTCTCAACGGCGCGAGGAAAGTTGATGCCTCCGGTTCGACGGTACTACGGGTGAATCGGCTAAGATGTTCCGAATATATGCGCCGGGAGGATTTGGATGCTCCGTCATCCATTTCCGGGTGCCTGTTATTGAGTTTGCCGCTAGAATTGAAGCAAAATTAGCGGCGTGGGGATGCATGCAGTTGCCGGGAGTGGCCGGATTTTCGAGATTTCATAACCGATCCGCACGGCAGGCAACAAAATGGGAATTGCCGCTGATATCGCGATCATCGTCGTTGCCGCACTTTTGGGCGGGTTCATTGCCCAGCGCCTCCGCCTGCCGCTGATCCTCGGGTATATCGTTGCCGGAATAGCCGTCGGCCCATACACGGGCGGCTATACCGTCACAGAGATCCACAATATCGAGCTGCTGGCAGAAATCGGCGTGGCTCTCCTGCTTTTTGCGCTCGGCATTGAGTTTTCTCTGAAAAAGCTCCAGCCGGTTCGAAGAATCGCCCTCCTGGGAACGCCGATTCAACTCCTGCTGTCCATAGCACTGGGTTATGGCATTGGCCGCTGGCTTGGTTGGGCGCCCTACGAATCGCTATGGTTGGGCGCTCTCATTTCCGTTTCGAGTACGGTTGTGGTCCTGAAAACGCTCGGAGCCCAGGGAGCGCTTGACGGACTGTCAGGCCGCATCATGATCGGCATGCTGATCATTCAAGATCTGGCCATCGTGCCTATGATCATCATCCTGCCGGAGCTGCAGCAACTCGACCGAGGGATCAGCGTATTATCATTGGCCGTCGTCCGAGCCACACTATTTCTCATCGCGATGATTTTCGGAGGCACGCGCATTATTCCTGCGCTCCTGAAACGCATCGCCGCCTGGAATTCCCGCGAGCTGTTCATCATGTCGATCATGGCGCTCGGATTGGGAATTGGTTATGCTTCCTACCTCGTCGGACTCTCGTTCGCTTTTGGCGCCTTCGTTGCCGGCATGGTGCTGAGCGAATCGGAATACAGTCATCAGGCGCTGAGCGACATCATTCCGCTTCGGGATGTGTTCGGCATGCTCTTCTTCGTTTCTGTCGGCATGCTGCTGGATCTTCCATTTCTATACCGAAACGCATCCACCGTACTGATCATGCTGGGGCCTGTAATAGTGGGGAAGGCCCTCATTTTTGCGGGATTGGCACGTCTTTTCCGATATCCGTTCGCCACAGCCCTGTACGTCGGATTCGGGACCTTTCAAATCGGAGAATTCGCATTTCTTCTGGGCAGTGTGGGCCTGCGCACTCAGGCCATCCGGCCCGGGACCTTTTCCCTTGTTCTGGCGACGGCTGTAATCACGATGATGCTGACGCCATTTTTTCTGCGTCTTGTCCCTTTGATGATGGGATGGTATCAGCGTTGGCGCCGGATTCAGCAGCCCGATGTGTCCAACATGCCGGAGCAGGGGCTGGGGGAGCACATCATCATCTGTGGGTATGGTCGTGTCGGGAGTTTCACGGCGGGAGTGCTTTCGCGGCTCGGCTTTCCATTCGTTGTCATCGAAATCGATCAGAACGCCGTATGGAAGGCTCGCTCCGCCGGTCTGCCAGTGATTTACGGGGACGGGGGGAGCCCCGTTGTGCTGGAGGCCGCCGGCGCATCGCGGGCGCGCCTGCTGTTGGTGACCGTTCCTGCCGTTTTTGACGCGGAACTGATAGTCAAGAGAGCCCGTCAACTCAATCCGCGCCTGCCGATCGTCGCTCGCTCCGCCCAGGTGAGTCAATTGGAGCAGCTGCGTGCCCTGGGGGTTCAGGATCTGGTCCAACCTGAATCCGAGGCGGGTTTGGAAATCGTGCGCCAGGCGTTGTTGCATCTGGACATGCCGGCTCTCGAAATCCAACGCTTTACCGACGGCGTGCGCAAGGAACTTTATGAGCCGCTCTACAAGCCGCAAACCGACGCATCCCTCCTGCGGCGTCTCCAGCGCGCCACCCAATCCATGGAGATCGAGTGGATTCCTCTTGCCGGAGACTGCCCCCTGATTGGGAAAAGCGCCACTCAGGCCGAAATCCGCAGGCAAACGGGCGCATCGATCGTGACCGTGCTTCATGGTGAAGAAACGTTCCCAAATCCTGATCCCGGCAGAATTTTCCAGCAGGGCGACATCCTGGCGGTCCTTGGGTCCGCGGAACAGCGAGCGAGATTCCGGAAACTAATAAACGCTCCGGATGCGGAGGCAACCGGTTCATAGCGGGTTGTTCAGCCGCGGGCCGTGCGAAGTGTCGCGCGCTTTCTCGCAGATTGCCACCACGGCGGGATGTTTAAGTTTCCTTTCGATCGAAATGGCGTAAATTCGGCCGAGCGCCTCATCCGTGCTGCCGATCCGGTGCAGACCCAGCGGGCGCTTGAACTGGTCGAGAATGGAGAGCGACGGGACAATGCCCAGTCCTGCTCTGCCAAATTCGGCTAGCAGGGCATCGTCTTCAAATTCCCCGATGATTTGCGGATGTACCCCGTGGGCTTCAAACCAGCGATTCAGCTCCTGCCGGATGGCCGTATTGTCGGTGGGAAGGAGGAAGGGCGCCCCGTCCAGCGAACGCGGAAAATCACGGCCATAGGCCCGGGCTAGTTTGCGGGAGGCCAAAAAGGTCAGGCCGGACTCACAGAGCAGATGACTATAAGCCTTGACCCTGATGCCCAGGGCGATGGGAGCGTCCGTCAAAACCAGGTCCAGTTCCTGGAGAGCAAGCAGGGCCAGCAGGCGGTCGGGCGGATCTTCACGGCATATGATACGAACGGGGCGCCCAAGGCGCATGGCTGGTTCGATCAGCTTGTAAGCGACACCTTTAGGCAACACATCGGCCAGACCGACCACTAACTTGAGAGGGTGTCCCGTGGGTCGTCCTTTGAGGGTATCTGTGAGTTCCCGGCCCAACGAAAAAATCTCATCGGCATAGCGAAACACCAATTTGCCCATATCCGTGAGAACCAACCTGCGCCCGGAACGCTCAAACAACTTTTCCCCCATGTTGCTTTCGAGGCTGCTGATCTGGGTGCTGATCGTGGGCGGAGACAAGAGCAATTCCCTGGACGCCTTGGCGATGCTGCCGGTACGCGCCGTAACCCAGAAATACTGCAGATGGTGGTAGTTCAGCCATTCCATGATTTCACCATAGTTTGAATAAATCTAACTGTCAACTACAAACTTTCTAATTTTCTCATAAGCGCTGACCTGGTATCTTTTAAGGAAGAAGGCGGCGGGTGGCCTTGAGGAATGGAAAGACCGCGCCGCCGTCTTGATCGGGGAGGAAAACTTGGAATTCAAGAACCTGCAGCACCACATCCATACGCTCGCGAACCTCGAGGAAGCAGACGAATCCATAGTGAATTGTTATCTCAATCTCGAGACAAGATATCGCGAGCAATTCAACGAGCGAATTCGCTCGTTGAAGGGCGGGATCGAACGGCCGAGGCGGCCGGCATTTTGGGAGGCCATTGGCCTCATTGAGGTGTTTCTCGGCACTGGGATCCGTCCCGAGTCCAAGGGAGCGGCCGTCTTCTGCCGCTGCGGAAATCGGCCATTCTTCCTGGCGCTGCAATTTGGAGCGCCTCTGCCGAATTCCCTGACGGTGAGCTCCATGCCGCACATTTACCATCTGGTGGCATTGAAGGATAACTACTATGTAGCGGCGACACTTCCGCCTTTTCTCGAGTTTGAAAATCGCGAATGCCTGGCGGTGGCGGATCGGCTTCATGCGGAGACGAACGGCTGTGGTCTTGTGGCAGTGGGAACGAGCAGCTGTCTAAAGGCCCTGATGGAAGATCGGGCCAGCATGCTGGTGCTGTCGAATACATATGCTCCCGATCCGGCGTGGTTGTGTTCATCCTGCAAGGAAATGGTGATCGCACCAGGAATGCCTCGTGAATGTGACGCATGCAAAAATCAGACCTTCCAAGCGCTCGATACGAGAGAAGAGATCGTTCGCCTGACGGAGAGGAACGGCCGCCCGATCGAAATCGTGGAACACAGCGCCGGCATGGAGGCAATCGGGGGCATTGGCTGCTTTCTTCGTTATCAAGCCCTTGAGTGGTTTGATCGGCCCGTCGCATGAAATTCCAAGTCCGCGGGAGGATGTTTATGCACGATCTGGCTATTGCATCTTGACCAGCTTACTGCCCACGCGGTCACTCCCCGTGTCGTAGACCACCACTTTGAGAATCTGACCCGCCGCTTTGAGTGGAATGACGGTGGAAAACGGGATCCCTGATTGCAGAAACCGCTGATAGCTATCCTCCTGCAGTTGCAGGTCCAGCGTCTTCCAGTCCTGCCCGAGGTAGCTTGCCTTCGCATCCGCGTAGAAAACGGTGATGCGCAGCCTGGCCGCGTGCAGGCCGTTGACGGTCTTGAATTCAACGGGCGCAGGGTCAATCAGCAGGTCGACCTTTAGTCGGGTCAGGCCGTCGGCGCCGGTCATCTTTGACCCGTTGACCGTGAAGGCAATGCCTGCCAAATCTCTATAACTCGCCCCGGCAGCCGTAATTCGGCTGTAGGCAACAAACTCCTCCATATAGCGCAGGTACTGGATGCAAGTGAATATGTTGCTCATATCCATTGCGGCGCTCTTCGTTCTCAGGACAAATTTACCGAAGGGCAGCGACAGAGTGAGTGCATCGGCTTGCAGCACGTCGAATTGCTTCATCGCCGCGGTTGTCGGATCGATCATTCCGTCGGCGGTGGCATTCTTCCACTCATTGGTGTCGCCGCGCAGGAGAATCTCCTGGGCACGGTCCACGCTCCGGGCGGCCGCACTGTCCTCTTTCAGCTCTGCGGGTGGAGGTAGCCTGGACGTCAGTTCTGCATCTCCGTGGAGGATGTAGTCGATTCTAGGCTGGTACCATTTGGCGAACCTCTGCAGAAGGGTACCATAGAGTTCCAGATGAGCTTCGATTTCGTCGGCTTTCTTTTTATAGCGCTCGAAGACCTGCAGGATTTTTTCGATCACTGAGGGGTTTTCGATGAAGATGTGTAATGGACAGGCAAATTTTGGGCACGAGAGTGGGTCATCGACACAAAACGGAGCGTGAACGCAAGAGTCCTTTCCGCCTGGCAAATGATTTCTCATTCCTCCACGACGGCTGAGCCACGAAATATACGAAACACATAAAGGCAATTTCGTGTGTTTCGTGTATTTCGTGGTCAGGATCTGGTAGCTGCTGTGCCGCGCCGCGTCATTTGTCCTTGGCGCGGCGGCAAAATTCATTTCTCCAGATAGTCAGTCAGGACTTGGGCCGGGCGCGCCTGCGCTGCTTGGTTTGTCGCGGTGATCGCGAGGATGCGGATCCTCTCGTTCGCGGGCAGGGTCAGTGTTTTGGCCCCCGCCGGCACGTCGATGGCATATGCATATAAATACGAATAAGCGTACGGCTCATTGGTGCCGTCGGACGCATGGCGGTGGGAAGCGAACCAGGCCACGGACGCGGGCTTTATATAACCCGGGGTCAGGGTGTCCACCACGTCGATCATGCGCGGTCCCTGTTGCCCCCCGCGGCCGGCTGCAGCCCCGCCCTGTCGCGCCGCCTGCTGAGCCAATTGTTCCGGTGTCGGCGGTGGCGCCGGAACCTGTTTCCAGACCCGGTTGTCCCATTGGCCGATGTAGCCGCTCCAATCCTGGACGGTCAGGCTGACCGGCTTATCGCCAACGAGGAATGTGGCCGTAACATCCGCAGGCATGTCTGCTCTGGTGGAGCTTGTATTGGCCATCAGAATGTAGAGACGATTGAAGTTGCCCGCAGGCAGCGTGATGTTCTGGCCACGCGGGATTACGGCATTGTATTTCCCATACCCGGCGCCAGGAGCGAGACTGAAATTGATGCCGGCGTAGGGAATCGTATTGGGCAGCATCTCCGCCGGCAGGGAACGGCCCTGATTATCCCAGTAACCTGCTCCCGGTTTGCCGTCGGGCGTTGTGACACACAGATCGTAGGTCAACTTGACCGCCTGCGACTGCACGGCGAGAACCTTGTTGGGGGCAGGGCCGAACTTCACCGCAAACGTGCGCGGCTGGAACTTCTTGAACGACGCGACCAGCTCGCCACCGGTTACCGTGGCTGGACCGACGGCTTCTTCCGCGCCGTTGACTTCGCGGGCCGAGATGACGGGTACAAAAAACGAAATGTGAACATCCTGCGCCGGCTTGCCATCCATCTCGACGAGGCGGACGATGTATTCATCCCGGTTCTGCTCGCTGGTCTGCTCGGCTTTCTTGAGGGCCAGTGCGCGGATCCGGCTGCTGCTGATCTTCATCAATGAGAAACTCTTGCCCAGCGCGCCCGCGTGACTGGGACTCTGGAAGGCTACGAGGGGCTGATTGAGCCGGAGCGCCTGCCAGTCGGTCTGTCCCTGGCGGAAGTCTCCTGCATGGCCGGCGAGGCCGTACACGAACTCATGGTGGCCGATATCCTGCGTGGACTGATCCGGATAGCCTCTCCCACCGTCACTGATGCCCGGCGTGCGAACGAGGGTCAGGCGCAGGGTATGATCGTTGGGCTTGTCGGAAGCGTTCTTGCAGTCCGTGAGGATGGTCACGCCGTAAGATCCGCTCTTATCCGTGAGATCGACGAACTGATGAGAGGCGACTTCAAACTGCCGCTCGGTTTCGGTGGGACGCTCGATAGTGCCGACGTCCCAGTTGTAAGTCGCATTCAGATTCGACGCGGTCAGGGGAAAGACGGCCTTGAGATTGCCTTCTCTGCTGTTCCAGTCCATGACATGGCCGATTTCGACGCGATTGCCGGCATCGCCGGCGGAAAGCCGGATCGTCTGGAAGAATTTGGATCCTTCCGCTTCACGCGCCACCTCAATGGCCACGCGCGCCGGGCCGTTCTCCACTATGCGGATCTGCGCCGGCCCACTGACGATCGTACGCGGCGCTCTCTGCTCGTCCTCGAAATCCATATTCCATGCGGGCCATTGGCGGGGCTTGTCCAGGATGATCGCCAGCTGCATTGGGGCGGAAAGCAATTCCTTGTTAAGAGTCTTGTCGAATATGCTGCTGACGTCGCCGTTCTGGGCCAACTTGATGGTGTAGCGAGCGTTTTCAAGGGACGATTGCGTCACTCTGAGCTGCGATGCCACACCGCCATCCGCAACCTGAGCATCGTATACCGCGTAGCCGGCCGAAGGGAATTTCGCCACGAACAGGACCTTTGCAGCCCCGTCCGCCGCGCCATTCAACTGCGCGGGCACTTCACTGCCGTCGGGCCCGAACACACGGACCGCCCTCGGAATGCCGCCAGCGAAAGAGATGGTGGCTTCCACCACATCCTCGCGCGGGATATTCAATGGATTGTAGACAACGATCGCCGTGCCCTTGGCCTGGGTGTCCATGCCGGAGGCGACCGCTTCGGTGGCGCTGGTGAGCACGCCGGCAAACTGGTTCATCGCCAACAGTTCGTCGTTCCACGCGTACTCATAGGCCTTGGGAATTGAGGTGCCCGGAATGATGTCGTGGAACTGCCCGCCCATAACCAGTGTCCAGGCGTCGTTCAGCCGCTGGAGAGGATATGGCTTGCCGCCCAGCAATTCAGCGGCAACAGAAGCTTTTTCAGCGGCATCGGCCAGCACTTCGTTTTTGCGGTTCCACCGCTTCATGTGCGCCTGGGACGTGATGGAACCCGCGGAATGGTTGATCAGTTCGAGATCGCCCTTGTATTTCGGCATCTTTGCGATCTGCTCGGGCTTCAGGTCCAGGAAAAGCTGGTCGGAAGTCGCAGAGATCACCCTGACCGGGCCATCGCCGACCATGACCTCAGACCCCGGCGCTGGCGGCGGAGTCTGCGGCGGACCACCCTGGCCGCGGCCGCCTCCTGACGGCAGCACGGTCCTGCTCCTGGTAACGATTGCTTCCAGCAGTTTTATCGAGGATTCATTGGCGGAACCCCCGCTGTCGCCCGTGCCGTAGTACATGTAGTCGGCATACGCGCCGGTCAGCTGCCCATTCAACTGAATGCGCGCGGGCCAATCCGTCGCCCCTCTGGCACCCCGCTGCGGCTGGTTGGGATCCGGCGGTGGCGGTGGCAGCGGACTCCTGCTGAGATCCGTGCCGATCTGGCTGCCATAGCCGCCGGGATTCAGCGCGGCGATCACAAAACTGCCATCCGGGCCCTCCCACACACCGACGTTGAAGGGGATGCCCGCGGGCGTTTTTTCCGGTGAGTCGGGACCGCCGACCATGGCTGCCGGCTGCCAGCTCGACGATAGTTTCTGCGTGGAGAAGCCCTTAATGCCGCAGTGAGCCAGGATCGTGGGCAACGATGCGGGGAAGCCGAAGCAATCCGGCAGCATGTATTCGGCGCTGGTCTTGCCGAACTCGCGGCGGAAATAGGCTTTGCCGTAAAGGACCTGCCGGATGATGGACTCGGCGGAGGGCGAGTTGACGTCGTTCTCCTCCATGGACGAACCGGCCGGAAACCAGCGGCCGGCGGCCACATACTTCTTCACCCTTTCGTAATCAGCCGGATAGTACTCCTTCATCATCCGGTAACGGTTGGCGCCGCTGAAATTGAAGATGTAATGCGGATACTTTTCAATCCAATCGAAATTGAGCCGCATGGTCTTGGGGATGTAGTCCTTGATCGTGGTGACATAGTCCCAGCGCCATTCTGTGTCCAAATGCGCATAGCCGACCACGTACAGAGTCGGCTGCTTGGTCAGATCCGGGCTTTCCGGCTTCGGCTTCTGTCCCTGGACCGCCGGCTTGGCAGCCTGATCCTGGACGCCCGCCGGTTTGGTGCTCTGTCCCAGCGCGCCGGCGAACATTGCCAGGCACGCCAGTATCAAAATAGGTAAACGTTTTAGGTCTCGTGTCATGGGCGTCTCTCCGTATGAATTTCCTGGGAATCAAGAATTATAAGCCTGAATTATTCATGGCTGGAACATATCTTTGGTCCGGGTTTCGGGAGTCTTGACCGTTGAGTGCGACTCTTCAGTATTTATCTTATTGTTTTTGCCCGAATCTGAGTCAGCTCCCGGTGAGTCGGGATGGTGTCGAAGGGACTCACCAGATCCTGCGCACTCTTGATGCGGTTCGATACCGGACCAGGAGTGTGAATCCAAGACACACACCCCGGATTTTGGATTTGGGGGACGGATTTGGGGCTCACTCCGGTTCGAGGCCGTGAGCGCCATGGCATGAGATTGTCTATCCCGCAGTGACGTTGTTCACTGATATTCGGCTGGGCCGGGCGAAAAGTTCCAGAGCGCAGGCTACTTTGTCCGGATGGCTTCGATGCGCCAGCTGAACTCCTCGAGCAGCTTCTCGCTCCAACCGACTTTTTCGAAAACCTTGCGTCCTTGCGCATCCACGAACCAGGTGGTCGGGAAAGTGTGGAGCCCAACCTTATTGACGTACCCGTCGTCGATGAGGACCGGGAACGCGTACTTCTTTTGTGCCATCCACGGCGGCACGTCGTCGGGGTTCGAATCGTTGTCGATCGTCAGGATCGCCACGTCGGGGTCGCTCGCGTACTTCTCGTAAAGCTTCTGATATTCGGGCAGTTCCTGGACGCACCAGCCGCACCAGATGCCCCAGAAGTTGATGACAACGATCTTGCCCTTGAGGCTGTCGAGCGAGACGCGTTTCCCATCGAGTGTCTTGAGGTTGAAGGTTGTGAGCGTTTCGGGACTGGCGATTCGTTCGGTCAGGATGCGTTCCTTGCGTTTGTCACGGTCGACTTCCCTCAGCTTCGCCAAATAGGCATCGATGCCATCGAGAGTGCCGCGACGCTTCTCGTACAGCGATCTGAGCGCTGTCTCGCAGGGATTGGCGCCGGGCGCCTGCACGCTCAATCCCTTGACGAAGAACTCTTCCGCCTTGCTTTCATTATTGCGCGCCAGGTAAAAGCGGCCGAGATGGTCGAGGTTCTGCCGGCTTGCGTGGTCCAGTTCGAAGGACTGCAGGAGAGCCTTCTCCGCCTCGTCCACACGGCCCTCGGCCAAAAGCACCCAGCCGAGCGCGTCGTAGCCCTTGGCGGTCGCCCAGCCGACGGCCCGATCGTATTCCCCTTGGGATTTGTAAACCGATCGCTGGCTATCGATCTTCTTTTTCAGCACCTCGATGCCATCGCGTGCGATGCGTTCAGCGTCGGCAAGGTGCACCTTGCGATCGGCAAGCGCGGTGGGCGTGTACACCCATGTAATGTGTGGGTTGTTGGTCTCGTACTTCAATGCACCTTCTGCCACGCGGTACAGTTCGTCGCCTGACACCGAGCTGTCGGTCGCGAGGACATAGAAGTAATTCTGATACGCTTCGCCGAGCAGTCCGTCGATATAGTGCCGCGGCCGGTCGATGAATTCGCGCAGGATTTGACGATACTGTGGCGAGCGAGCCGACTCCGGCGAGCGTCCCAACTCTCTCCACCGGGCGGCGAAGATCCACTCGGCTTCCAAGCTGTCGGGAAACATTTTGAGGATCTTGTCCTCGCAATCCCGCTGTTTCTCCGTCCACTTCATGTCTCGCGACACGGAAGCCACCGCCGACAAAGCGCCGGGACGGTCACCGCGGCCGTTCAGGAACGCGTTCACGTCCGCCTCGATCTCCTGGCGTTTCCTGTCGGCCCCGAAATCATGGCTGCCTGTCACGGCATTCCAGTACTCCTGGTGTACAACCGTCGAATCGGGCGCGATTGCCAGCGCCCTCTTGAGCAGCGGATAGGCCTCGTCGCTCCGGCGAAGCCCGTTCAAATACGCGCCGGGCAGATACAAGGCGTTCAGATTCTTCGGGTCGATCTGGCGCGCCTCTTCAAAGGCGGCAAACGCCAGCTTCGTCCGGGCTTCGTCCCGCGGCGGACCCGATGCACTCCGGTACAGCGCATAGCCCTTCGTCACGAGGATCTCCGCGGGGTTTTTCAGGCGGCCGCGCTGAGCGTCCACGAATGCGATCGCCTCGTCCCGTCGCTTCTCGTCGTTCGCAAGCGTTTGCGCGTGAATCCAGATGATATCGGGATTGTTCGGGAGCAACTTCAGCGCCGTCTCGCCCGCCGTCACGGCGTCGGCGGGACGCTCGCTCTGGTAATTGAGGGCGCCCGCGAGCGCAAACCAGGCCCAGGGATCCCGCGGCTTCTTCTTTGTCATCTCCTCGGCAAGCGAGACGGCGCGCTTCTCGTCACCGCCGCGCACCAGGTTGAGCAAGTACCACGCGTACAGGTCGGATGCGTTGGGGGATGCGGCCACCAGCTTCTCGCCCTCGAGGACGCCCGTCTCGAAGTCGCGCAGGAAGAACAGCGCTCGGAGCCGGGCGGCCCCTCCCGACGACGGAGCCTGCGCTGCCAGCGTCGCAGCAAGCGACAGGACGAGGGTGGCAGCCATAATGACACGCGAATTTTTCATGATATCAACACCTCGAAATAAAATAACGGGGGAACGCTTTCTAGAGCTGGGCGGAGAATAGCATAGGTTGGGGTGCGAGGTCTGCTGATTCGTCCGGGCGGTCGGATTTATAAAAATGGCCGGGAACTCAATGGAGACCCGTCCCGATAACGGATCCGCATCATGAAGTACAATCCGCGATAGCAGTGCCCTCGGTTCAATCAAACATCGCGCGGGCCGGGCATAGGCCGGCATTCCTTCTCGCAGATCCGCCGGAGCGCGGAAAGGCTGACGGCCTCCGAGAAATCATAAAACTCCGCATACGGCCTGAGCAGGAGATCCAGGACCTCCCGCGTCTGGAGGTCGACCATGGCAGGGAGGGCATGCAGAACTGCGCCGAGATCCACGCGGCTCAGCTTCAGGGGCATGAACTCCCTGACCAGACCTTTGTGAACCCGGAGCCGGCCCAGCCCGCGCGAGAGTATGTAGTCTTTGGCCCGGTTGACCTTCTTTTCGCCGAGATCCGCGATGACATTCAGATACTTCTGATGGAGCACCCATTCGTTGATCAACCGGCCGATCTCGTGCGGCTCGAAGCTTTCCCAGAAAGCGACGCCCGCTCCGGGCTTGACCAGGCTGCCGAGCAGGAACGCGCCGGCCTGGTAGCCCGAGATCCCCTTCCCGGCGCAGATTGCCAGGGCGTCCTTAAGGAGCCGGACCTGGCGATCGGGCGAGAGCAGATCGAAGGCCGTCAGGTTGACGAGATGAGTCCCCAGTGTGACATCGAGCATCCGCCGGACAAGCCGGTGCCGGTTGATGTCGAAACAGCGGTTCACAAAGCCGGCCTTGTCCGGCTCCTGTTGAAGCCGGCCGTACCGGATGGAGTGGCCCAAGTCCTGCAGGCTCTTGAACTCGGGTGCATCCACGCTTTCGAGGATCATCCGGTATTCCCGGTAATACGACGCCCAGCCTTCGAACAACACCCGCTCCAAAGCAGTAAGATCGACTTTTTCCCCGGCCATGAAACGGAGCAGTCTGGCCGGGGCAAAGGTAGCTTTTCCGACGTACAGGGTTCGCTGCCGGCTCGAAATCGAGACCCATTCCCCTTCCCGGAGGGCCAGGCCGTCGCGGTTGATCAGGCGGGTACCCTCGGAGTCGAACCGTACGCCGCTTCCCTCGAGGTTCAGCAGGGCCGGGATCCCGAGGTTCTGGGCGGCGGTCACGACGTGGATCGCTGCCGGGCTGAGGCTGCAGATCCCACCGACGCTCTGCATCTCGATGGCGTCGACCGGGGTGAAACGTTCCTGGGTCAGGATAACGTTTTCTCCCGGCCGCTCCTCGCGGGATTGCCGGGCCCGGCCGGCGGAAAACCAGATCCGGCCCGTGACCGCAGATCTCGGGAGGACCGAAATGCCTTGACAGAACGGGGTGAGGCTGTGAAGTGACTTCGGATCGATGGCGTCGGACTCGATCTGCCGGACGTGATAGGGCTTGATCAGCTCGCGCACCCGGTCGGCGGAGATCCGCCCGGCCCGGTGCATATCCATGACAGCCGTCAGCATGCCCACGCCGGACATCTCTGCAGGATTCACCTGAAGAGTAGTGAACGTGCCGTGGACCCCCGTGAACTCGACCATGACCGGGGCACGAAAGATGTCCTCAAGCTGGGAGAGCCTGTTCCAGAAATGATAAACCGCCGGGAAATCCTTCTTGGCCTCCTCACGTGTCTTGAAATGCCGTTCCTCCGGTTGAAGGCGGCCGGTCATCAGTTCCTCGCCGAACACCGTCCGGCCGAACTGGAGAAAGATGCCGGTCCCCTGGCGCGGGTGGCGGCTGTAAAGGACCCCGGCGTACGACCACCGGTCGATGACACTGCAGACCATTCTCTGGAAAATGACGGCAGGATACTGTGTTCCACAGACCACAAAATTGCGGAGCGCGTCGAGATGGCTTTCATAGTATTGATAGGCTTTGCACAAGAAAAACAGGATCTGGTCAAAGGCACCGGCCAGGAGCTCGGGCCGGCGCTCGGCGATGAGGGCTTCGATCCGGACCGCCAGAGCATTGTTCTCCTGCCGGGTCAGATGGGGCCGGATCTCCTTTTCAATGGATCGGAAGGCCTCCGGGTCGAGAGCTTCGAGGATGGTTTTGCGGTTGTCGAGGCGGATCTGCGCCACGGCGTTCTCCCCGTACCGGCGCGGCAGGCCACGGAGCATGCCGGGAGTCAGGCCGACGTTCAGGTAGGTCGGCATAAAACCGGGGATGTATTTCGGCATGGCCGACCGCATGGCGATGAGCAGGGGATTGTCAGGATCCTCGAGCTTGCGGCCGCTGAGGATTTCGAGATTTCGGATTGCGTCCCGGGCACACTCCCTCCGCCGGGCTTCCGGGAGCGTATAGACGCTCGCAGCAAGAAGAATGAAATCCGCCGTGGCGAAGCCGCGGCGGGACAAGTCGAGGAGGATGGCCCCCTTGTTGCTGATCCGGGCCTCGGGCCAAATCCCGGACGTGGTGTAGGGAACGACGTGCTCACTCTCGCCGAGGGCCGTCTGCGTAAACCTGGCGGCAATCTTTTTATAGGTTTCGGAAGCTTTCCCTTCGAGCTCCTGCCGGGCCTTGGGATCACCGCCGCGAGCGCGAAGAATCAAGTCCAGGTGGGCGATCGCTTTCGCCGGGGCGACACGGTCAAGGAAGCGGACATCGTAGTCGCGGACCGCGACGGTGGAAAGGGGCGCATGGTCAATCGCGTAGTCGATCTCCGCCGGCAGATAGCCGGGCAGTCGTTCGAATTTCGTCCCGGCCAGGCGATGATCGAGGCTCTCCGCGATCAGCCGGGCGCTCATGTACTCCGACCGGACTTGGGTGATCCTGCGGACCGCGTCGACGCGGCTGGCGGATGCTGCGTTCGGATCGCTCATCCGTTCGCTCCTTGGCCCTCCTGTTTCGCGTGTGAATCCCTATCATCCGCAAAACGCGCTGGAAAGTCAAAAGGCGAGGAGGTCAGAAACGGAAGCGATAGTGCGCCGTCACGCTGCGTCCAGGGCCGTCAACGCCCCAACCGGGCGCGCGATAGCTTTTGTCCCCGATGTTTTCAAAATCAACCGTGATTTCATGGCTCTCACTGAGGCGGAATCCGCCACGCAGATTGAGCAGACCATAACCGGGAATGGCCGGGAACAGAGGCGCCGAGGTTGCGCTGCCGAGCACGCGGTTCTGCACCTGCGCCAGCGTCTCAGCGGTGGCGATCAGTATGCCGCCGCTCGAGCCACAGCGTCCGTCCGGGCCCGGCGTGGTCAGGCCATACACACACGCACCGCGGCGAAAGAAGTTCTGGATGTTCGAACGCGACCGCGCCGCGCCCGTGCGCCTGTCGGAAAGGTCGAGCGTGGACAGCCGATCCTGTCTGCCTGCGAGGGTCGAGTAAGCTTCGATCCAATATCGCTTCCCGGCCGGCTGATAGCGCAGTTGCAGGAAGCCGATTTGCGGCGGCAAACCGCCGCCGCCCAGATTCGGCGGCACACCGGTTTCTTTGTCTCGTGCGCGCACGTAGCTGTAGTTGCCGCCCAATGACCACGAATCCGTTAATCGAACGTCGAGCGTGTATTCCACACCGTACAATCGGGTCCCGCCGAAATTCGCCTGTACCAGAACGGGACTCGAGGAAAGCGGCACGAAGACGGCGCCGTTGGCATTCTGACTCTCGATCACCTGACTGCCGAGGTGTGTGCCGACCGCACCCGGGGGCAGGATCAGCGTCTGCCGGACGATCGTATTCTCGTAGTCGATCAGGAAGCCGGTCAGATCCGTCTCGATCCGCCGGTTGCGAAAACGCAGACTGAGGTCAAAGTTGTTGCTGATTTCCGACCGCAGCGGTTCCACCGTCACGCCGGTCGAGACGGCGCTGTCATCCGCAGTCGTCCCGATGGTCGCGCCGAGTCCCGTCAAATCGCTGGTGGCTACCTGATACCCCACGCCCACGAGGCCGGTCGAGCCCAGGCTCGTGATGTTCGGCGCGCGAAAACCGCGACTGTAATTGCCGGCGACGTTGAACCCGCCGGCCAGCGTCACCACCGCACCGATGCGTCCCGAAAAATCGCCGACCCGCAATGAGTCGTCGGGGAACAGCGGCTGACCGTTAACGAGCGGACTGTTCGCAGCCCTCGAGCGATACGAACCGACGTTGTACCGCAACGCACCGCTCAGTCGCAGCCGGTTCCGGATCAACTCGAAGGAATCCTGCACGTAAAGCCCTGCCAGAATATAGCGAGCCCCGTTAGGCACGCGAGGCCGCACCAGCGTGAAGATGCCGGTAGCCGGATCGAGGGAATACGACGGCGCGTTCACCCGGTCGCGGTAAAAGTCGCCGCCCCAAAGGAAGCTGTTGCGGTGGAATGATTGCTTGTCAAGATAGAAGCTGGCGCCGTGGGAGCTCGTGCGCTCCTTGTCGTGGATGACGGCGGCCAGCGGATTGCCGTTGCCGCCCTGATTGACGCGTTCTTCACGCTGGCTGTTGTATGAAACGGTCGCGGTGAGGTTGTCAAAAAATCCTGCCCTCTGTTTGGAATAGCGCCCGTAGACAAAATCGAGCATCAGGTTGCGCAGATCGGCAATCAGATTGCCATCCCCGCCCAGCAACTGGTCGTAGCGTTTGCCGCCGTCCTGCTGCCCCCGCTGATAGTGCAGACTCAACTGCTGGTCCGCCGCAGGCATATAGTTCAGTTTGATGGTGCCGCCATATTGCGTGAAGCCGGTATCAGGCAGCCTGGACGATCCGATGATGCTGGAAGGCAGCCCGAGAAAGCGCGTGATCGCAGAATGGCTGTCCATGCCGCCGCCCGGGCGCAGCGTGTTGATACGACGGCCGGTGAAATTGGTCAGCACTCCCCAACGCTTCGTGCCATAGGTCATGAGCGCATTGCTGCCGTAAGAAGAATCGGCGCTGCTGAAGAAGGTGTTGAATTCGCCGTGCAGGTCCCGTTGAGCGGAGCCCAGCGGCGGCTGGCGGGTGAGGAGTTGCACGGTCCCGCCGAGGGAGTCCGATCCGTACTGCGCCGTGTTCGGACCGCGCAACACCTCGATGGCATCCAGGCTGGTCGGATCATTGAGATTGAAGAAGGTGTTGATGCCGCCGCGCTGAGTGGAATTTGTGTATCGTACGCCGTCAATGTAAACACCCACCTCGGTCAGGCCCCGCACCAGCACGGCGCCGACAGTCGGGCTCGTGCGCTGCAGCGAAATACCGACCTCTTCATCTGCGGCCTGTGCCAGCACCGCGGTGGCGCGCTGCGTGAGGGCATTATCCCCGATCACATTGACCTGCTGGGCAACCGCGTCCTTGTCTCTGGCCGTCCCGATCTCGGCAGTGACGGTTATGACTTCGGTAATCTGGCGTACTGCCATGATCACCGTCAGTTCGCTCGTGCTGCCCGCGGTCACGGTAACAGCCCGCCGCTCCAGGTTGAATCCCGGACTCGCTACCAGGATTTCGTAAGCGCCGGGAGGAACATCATCAAAGCGGAACTTCCCACCACCGTCGGTTTCCGTCATGCGCAGTGACGCCTGGCTTGAGTTAAGCAGGGTAGCTCGCGCACGAACCACCAGCCCGTTGCTGGTGTCTTTGACCATGCCCGCGATGCTCCCGCGCGGAGCCTGCAGACGGGCCTGTGCTGGACAAACGGGAAACAGCAAAAAAGAGAGTACGAGGAAAAATAGCGAGGCAGTGCCGGAAGTCCGTAGAATTAAGTGCGTGTACATGTCCGCTCCTGTTAGTGATCCGTGATGTAAGGCAAGATCTCCTGAACATTTTCTCCCCTCCACGGGCAAGCGGGGAGATGGTACGCGATTACCACCTGCAAGCATAGGTTTTGCTGGTATCTACTACCAGAGACCGTTGATGCGCCCAAGCCATGTCAAAACCGGGCTTCCCGGTTTCCCTAAAGTCGATGCCTTCATGTACCGATCCCATAGCGGGACCCCGGCGATGGCGCGACCCGGGGGATGGAGTTCTTCCGGATATGACCGATACCGCAATAAAGCGCGGCGTTTACCACTGCCCGAACTGTGGGGCCGCGGCGGCGCCCGAGAGCGTCCGCTGCGCTTACTGCAGATCGACGCTGGCCACCATCGTGTGTCCCGCCTGCTACGGAGCGATTTTCACAGGAATGAAGCATTGTCCCTGGTGCGGGACCGAAGCCTCGGCCGGAACGCCTGCACAACCGGACGTTCTCAAGTGCCCGCGCTGCGCTGCAGACCTGATGCTCATCAATCTGGGCCATGAAGCCGTCCATGAATGCGTTTCATGCGGGGGCCTTTGGCTCAACAAGGACACGCTTCAGAAGCTCTGTGACCGCCAGGAGGAACAGGAAGCCGTGCTCGGCTTCGAGTTCAAACCGCGGATCGAAGAGGGCTCGGCTCCAGGCCGGAACGAACGCCTGTATATCCCCTGTCCGGCGTGCAGGAAACTGATGAACCGGACAAACTTCGGCAGCTGCTCCGGCATCATCGTAGACTGGTGCAAGACGCATGGGACATGGTTCGACCGCGATGAACTCAGGCAAATCGTGTTGTTCATTCAGGGCGGTGGTCTCAAAAAAGCGCGCGAGCGCGATCGGGCCAGGTTGGAAGAGGAAAAGCTGCACCTGCGCGAACAGCAGCGCAATCTTGCCAGGATCACCCTGTTGGGACAAGACTCATCCCTGCGCCTGACAACTCCGGCAGAATCCGACTCGCTCTTTCAGATCCTGTCGGGCATCTGGCGTACCCTCCAATCGTAAGCGGCGTCTCTCATCCGGCGAAAACCGGCATCGTCCATGCGTCGCGCCTGCTCCCAAAATAGACAAATCGGTATCGGGATCGCAATCGCCATCGCAATCGGAACTCTTAGCCGGCAAAAGCCGATAGCGACCGCGATTGCGATACCGATCCCGATACCGACGTTCACCAACCGGATAGCATGAGCTTTTGATGCGTCGCAGGGTGCGCGCCTGGCGCATGCGGTACTGCTTCAAACTTGACTCCTCAAAAAAGGAAAGCGGCACCGAATGGCACGAATTTCATGAATGGCGGCATTTGGCAGATACGTGCCAGGCGCGGCTGCTCTGCAATGTATCCGTCCCCGCACATGGGGGGCTGTTCCCCGCCGGCCGGGAGCAAAACCGGTACAGGGAAGCGCGTTGCCTCTGAGACGCACCTATTGTATCTTCATCCGTGAAAAATGATCGAGCGCACACGCTATGAAGATCGCATTCATTGGAACCCACGGTGTGGGAAAGACAACCCTGGCCTACGAACTTTGCAACGAGCTCAAGAAGCAGCACCTGGATGTCGGGTTCATTGACGAGATCGCGCGCAGATGCCCGTTTCCCATAAACGAGGAAACCAGTCTGGAAGCTCAGACCTGGATACTTACGACCACGATCGGACGGGAGCTGGAGCTGAACAAGATCTACCCGAATATCATCTGTGACCGGTCCGTGCTGGACAACTACGTCTACCTCTACCACAAGTTCGGCCACATTTCCGAGTTACACGGCTTATCCAGGTATTGGGTGCGCACGTACGACCTGCTGTTCAAGGTGCCGTTCACCCGCAAGTACCTGCGGCCCGACGGTGTCCGTTCGGTGGATTTCGAGTTCCAAGAGACCATCGACCAGAAGCTGGTGCAACTTCTCCAGGAAGATGAGGTGCCATATCATGACCACCGGGTAATGAGCGATACGGTTCAGACAATCCTGGACTACCACCGCGCACACATCGGACCATTGCAGCGGCGCATTCCCGGAATGTAGTTTGCTCCATATTCAGGAAGGATTTTACCTTCTTGCGCTGCGTTGTGCCGGCACGGCGGCATCGGAGTGGCCGACGCCGCGAGAGGGCGCGACCCTGGATGGCGGTGTTTGCTGCGGATCAAGATTTAACATCGTGAAGCCGCTGACCTGAGCGTTGGCCAGAATGTCCAATGCGGAAGGTATCCTGCGCTCATCCCCACCGATTCCTCCCATTACCGAACCATAGGTGACTGCCAGCGCATCAAAGTGAGATGTGATGCCGGCCGTGTTGGTCGCCAGTGGAATAATCGTCCCTGCAAAGGGGAGGTCGCCGCTGAGGCGGATTGCACCTTGGATGCCTTCCTTCATGAAGGCAGAGTTTGCCGCGCTCATTCCCAAAGCGTGCCCGATCTCATGTATGGCTACGGACAGAAGGTCGACGTGGCCCAAGGCATCCCCAACAGGACTGCTGAATACTCGCGCCACATTGACAAGGCCGCCGCCCAGATCCTGGTATTCCTCCGTCCGGCGCCGATACTCTTCATCCGAATTCGGGGTCGGATCAAGATAGAAGGCAACAGCACCGCTGTTATCGAAAAAGATGATCCCGGCAATCTCCCGGTGGGGAATGCCGCCTTGTTCGACGAGAGTGTGAGTTCCGGCATCGCCGACAGGCGCCCATCCGAAACTAATGGTGATCGTACCCGGATCGGAATAAGCGGCCTCCCAAATCCGGGCCGCGGCATTCACGATCTCAACCAGGTTGCCTCCACCCGATGTGTTCGCAGGGGCGGCACCGCCGATGAAATTGGTGACCACGGTCAGTGCTGATACTTTGGGCACCGGGCTGAGTAAGAGCGTCAGAAACACCAGGAAAATCTGCTTGAGAGCCATCATTTTCTCCTCCGCGACCCACACCGGCTGAGTGCTTCAATCCGTTGTGTAAGAGGAATTTATCTCAATGGAGAAGCCCAAAAAATGGGACGAATGTCCTGATTTGGTTATCGTTTTGTCCCATTGGATATGGGACTGGTGGACCGGCGAGTGGTTTTGGTGCTGTATTCGAGGGCGGTCATGGTCTTGACAACCGGGGCTTGGATCGACGACCCTAACATGCTCTTGCTTCATCTCGAAGCCGGGGTCGACCTGGCTCAGTTCCGAAGAGCTGAACTTGATCTTCCGCAAAGGCCATGCCCCGCTTCACTGTGGCAGGGCGATCGGCGATTTGGACCGGAAGCGATGGTGATTCAGAACTTATCCGGAAGCGGCGCAAGCCTCGCCAACCGGGGACGGCAGTAACAGTTATGAGAATCAAGGTCAGGGACATAATCAACAAAGGGTTGTCCAGGACCGGATATCAGCTCGAACGGTGCCGACCCAATCCCATTCACCTCTGGGACCAGCATGCGGAGTTCAGTGAGCAGATGAGCAAAGTCAGCAGCTATACTCTGGTGGACAAAGCAAGATGTTTTATGCTGTTCCAGTTCGCCAGACAGGCATCCCGGATCGCGGGCGACATCGCCGAGGTCGGCGTATACAAAGGAGGCACGGCCAGGCTCTTGGCCAAGACCCTTGAACCCACGGGGAAGAACATACATCTTTTTGATACCTTCACCGGGATGCCGTCCGTAGATCAGAGCAAGGACCTCCACAGGGAAGGAGATTTCCACGATACCTCGCTGGAAGCCGTCAAGTCCTTGCTGTCGGATTGCAGAAATGTCCACTTCCATGCAGGCTGGTTCCCTCATAGTGCAAAGCCTGTGGAGGCTTTGACCTTCTGTTTTGTCCACATCGACGTGGACATTTATCGGTCGGTCATTGACTGCTGCAACTTCTTTTATCCGAGGTTGCAGGGTGGCGGCATAATGGTTTTTGATGACTATGGATTCCGAAGCTGTCCGGGGGCAAGACTGGCAGTCGATGAGTTTTTCTCAGACAAAGTCGAAACTCCATGTTACCTGCCGACCGGCCAGTGCTATGTTACCCGGCTTCTGAGTGACAAATAGTCGCCGTGGGGGCTCATGACGCCTCCAAGCTACTCTTGCAAGTGGTATTCAGGCTTTGAGCTCACCATGAGTGCACTCCGACGGGACATCCGCTTCGCTTTTCGGGCCCTTGCGAAGAATCCCGGATTTGCCGCGGCCGCGATCCTCGCTCTCGCAATCGGCATTGGCGCCAACACAACCATCTTCAGTGTTACGAACGCATTGCTGCTGCGCCCGCTTCCATACCAGGACCCGAATCGCCTGGTAATTCTGTGGAACCGCTCGCCGGGGCTGGGGATAGCCGAAGACTGGTTTTCCACCGCGCAATATTTTGACATCAAGGCGGGACACACGGGCTTTGAACAGCTGGCGATCGCCATCGGCGGAAATGTCAACCTGACCGGAGACGGCGAACCCGAGCGTGTTGGAACCATTCGGGTCTCCTCCAATCTCCTGCCCATGCTCGGTGTGAGGCCGGCCCAGGGTCGGCTTTTCGTTCCGGAAGAGGACTCGCAGGGCCGCCCGCTAACGGCTGTGCTCAGTTACGGGATGTGGGCGCGCCGCTATGGCTCGGATCCCGATGTAATCGGCAAGTCGATTACGATAAACGGCCAGCCCTACCAGGTGATCGGCATTCTGTCCCGATCATTTTCTTTGCCGCGAGAAGTGCTTCCGACACTGGGCGGCGCCGAACAGGCGGAGATCGTCCTGCCGCTGCCGCTGGCACCGAATGCGTCTCAGATTCGCGACCGTGAAGATTACAACCTCATGGGCAAGCTCAAACCCGGCGTTTCGCTCCGGCAAGCCCAGACCGAGATGGATGCCGTCACAGACCGCTTGCGGAGGGAATATCCGGACCTGTATCCACCCAACGGTGGTCTCACGTTCAGCATCGTGCCGCTTCTGGAGCAGGTGGTGGGCGACGTCCGCCGGCCTCTTCACATCCTTCTCGCTTCGGTCGGCCTGGTCCTGCTGGTGGCTTGCGCCAACGTCGCCAGCCTGCTGCTGGCGCGTGCGGCGGCCCGCCGGAAGGAAATCGCCGTGCGCGCAATGCTGGGCGCAGGCCGCGCCCGCATCATCCGTCAACTGCTTACAGAAAGCATTCTGCTCGCTCTATGCGGCGGAGGGTTGGGCGTCCTCCTCTCGCTCTGGAGTCTGAGCTGGATTGATGTGTTGGGAGCAAAGAGCGTTCCGCGCATGCAGGACATCGGCATCGATGGACGGGTGCTTCTCTCTACATTGCTCGTATCTCTTGTCACGGGCGTTCTTTTCGGCCTGGTGCCGGCTTTGCGGGTTGCCGGCGTTGACCTGAATGCGACCCTGAAGGAAGCAGGCCGGGGTTCGGCCGGCGGCAACATGATGTGGGGGCGTGGTCCCAACCTGCGCAGGTTGCTCGTTGTTTCCGAACTCGCGTTATCCGTGGTGCTGCTGATAGGAGCCGGACTTCTGATTCGCAGTTTCGCGCGCCTGCAGAGTGTACATCCGGGCTTTAATCCCCGCAATCTGTTGACCTTCGGCCTGACGATGACCGGCCGCAAGTACAACGACCCGCAGGCAGTGCTGGCGACCTATCGCCAGCTCTGGGACCGTTTCGAACACCTGCCCGGCGTGAGCGCTTCGGGCGGCACGACGGCACTGCCGCTGACTCAGACATTTGCCTGGACTCCAATCACGATCGAAGGACGCACGCCCCTTGCGGGTGAGAAGTTCATTAATGCGGATGAACGCGTCGGCGGCGGGCACTATTTCCAGGCGATGGAGATTCCGCTGCGGCGTGGGCGGTTTTTCACCGAACAAGATACTGCCGACTCCCCCAGAGTCGCCATTATCGACGACAGCATGGCCCAGCAGTTCTGGCCAAACCAGGATCCGGTCGGCAAGCGCATCCACCAGGTACAATCCAAGGTTCCCTGGCTGACCATTGTCGGTGTGGTCGCCAGAGTGAAACACGATGCGCTCGACTCTGATCCGCGCATCGCTTTCTACCTACCGCAAACCCAGATCCCCACGCGGGCGATGACCGTCGTTTTGCGGAGCGGCACTGACCCGGCCTCGCTTACGTCGGCAGTCAAGAAGGAAATCCGCGATCTTGATCCGAATTTACCCGCATACAATGTTCGCACCATGGAGCAGTTCGTCGATCAATCGCTGGCTCCGCGCCGATTCTCGATGCTGCTGCTCGGCATCTTTGCCGGCCTCGCTCTGGCGCTGGCCGGCATCGGCACCTACGGCGTGATCGCTTATCTGGTAAGCCAGGGCTCGCGGGAAATCGGAATACGCATCGCGCTGGGTGCTACGCAAGGCACCATCTTGGGCTCGATCGTTCGCCAGGGAGTGACTCTCGCGCTCTTCGGTGCAGGCATCGGCCTGGCCGGAGCTCTTGCGCTCACTCGCTTTATGCGAAGCCTCTTGTTCGGCATCACTGCAACCGACGGCTTGACGTTTGCCGCAGTTCCGACGCTCTTGATCCTGGTGGCGCTGCTTGCCAGTTATGTCCCGGCCCGGCGCGCCGCCCAGGTGGACCCCATGTCATCCCTGCGGTGCGAATAACGGGGCCATGGGGCAGGCCGAGCAAACCGAGGATGCCCCCCGCCCTATTACCAATCAATCTGTCATGCTGATCAGTCCACCACCCAAGGGCAGACGCAAACGGATCCTCATTTTCACGGTACCGATAAAGGACGGGAGCCACAGCTTCCGTGCGCGAATTTCAATGGTCAACCCAGCCACGGCCCGACGAATTATGTATGCTGCGGCCTTGACCGCATATAGATTATGAGTTTGTATTATCTGTCGCTTTTTAGAGAGGGGGTGGAGCTCGAGGGATGCATTTTCCAAAAGCCTGGGTGCTGCGCTGGGGGTGGCCACTCTTGATGATGGCGCTCATTTTCTTTGCCTCTGCCACGCCGGGCGGCGATCTGCCTGATTTCGCGGGATGGGATTTCTTGGTGAAGAAAGGTGGCCACACGTTCGGCTACGCCCTGCTGGGGGCGTCCTATTTGCATGCCCTGACAAACTCCAAGCGCATCAACAGACTCACGCTGCTCCTGGCAGTCATTCTGGCTGGGCTCTTCGCCTTCACCGATGAGTTTCACCAGTCGTTTACGCCCGAACGCTCGCCATCTGCGGCCGACGTGGGTATCGATATTATTGGAGCTATCCTGGGCGTGGGGATCTGGGCCTGGCTCCGATCGCCCATGAGGCGGCAGAGTACTGCGCCACGGGCATGAACTGTACTTACACGCGACGAGGCAGGTCCCGATGGCTCGACGGCGCCAGGTTTGTTGCGGTGGGTGTCAGCGCCTCCGGCGGGCGAGTGCGCGCCGAATCCCTCCGTGCGCTCCGGAACCCGCTTGAACAGCCACGTGAAACTCCCTGATGCGGAAATGCACAACGATTCGGTTCTCATACACAACGCGTCCGAAAATAACCTTCGGTCGATAAGCCTTTCGTTCCCAAAGAACAAATTGGTGGTAGTAACCGGTGTTTCCGGGTCCGGCAAATCGTCGCTGGTATTTGACGTAATCTATCGTGAAGCCGAAAGCCGGTATCTTGGCTCATTCTCCTCTTATGCCCGGCAGTTTCTCGGCAGGATGAAGCGCCCGAATGTGGAGAGAGTCGAAGGCTTGTCTCCTGCCATTGCCGTCGACCAGAAATCTGTCCTGTCAAATCCACGCTCCACCGTGGGGACGATCACCGAAATCTACGATTACCTCCGCCTGTTGTTCGCCCGTCTGGGAAAACCGGAGAACAACACACGGGATTTCAGGATCGAGCGCAGCCTCTTTTCCTTTAATTCTCCTGCCGGGGCCTGTCCCGCCTGCAAGGGTCTGGGCGTCGAAGACCGTTTGGATCCGGACTTGCTAATTGCAGACAAGAACAAGAGCCTGCGCCAGGGCTGCATGGTGATTACGGCTCCGAACGGGTACATCATTTATTCCCAGGTAACCATGGATGTGCTTGACGAGGTTTGTCGGGCAGAAGGATTCAATGCCGATATTCCCTGGAAGGATCTGACGCCGGAACAGAGGCACATCGTACTGTACGGCAGCGAAAGGATCGCAATTCCTTACGGCAAGCACACGCTGGCATCCCGGATGCGCTGGAGCGGCATTACAGCCAAACCCAGGGAAATGGGTTTTTACAAAGGCATCGTTCCAGTAATGGACGCCATCCTGAAACACAAACGCAACAGGAATATCCTGCGCTTCGTCCGCACTTCCGATTGTACCGCTTGCCGGGGCGCCAGGCTCAACTCCGACGCGTTATCGGTAAAGATTTGCGGCTTCAATATTGCAGATCTTGCTTCACTCCAGTTGAACCTGCTTCAGGATACCCTGGATAATCTCCGTCTTTCGGACCGGGAAGACCAGGTCGCAGCTCCGATCATCAGCAGGATTTCGAAACGGATTGATTTGCTCAAGCGCCTGGGTTTGGCCTACCTCTCTCTGGATAGAGAATCGACGACCCTATCCGTCGGGGAATCTCAGCGATTGCGCATCGCGGTTCAGGCGGGGACAGGATTGACGGGAATCCTCTACATCTTTGATGAGCCTTCGGTGGGGCTGCATCCCCGCGATACCCGGCGCCTGATCGAGGTACTGGAAGGGCTGCGCGACGACGGCAATTCGGTAATTGTGGTGGAACATGAAGAAGAATTCATCCGCCGCGCCGACTGGATCATCGACATAGGCCCTGCTGCCGGCGTCAACGGCGGACGCGTGCTCCAAAACATCGACACTTCAAAAATCGGGCACATCCCCGCGGGAGAACTCCGCCGAAGCCGTACCCTTTCCTTCTTCAAGGGCATTGAAAAGCTGGAGATCCCAGACAGGCGCCGCAGCGGCGGGGGAATGCTCGCGGTCCACGGCGCAACAGAAAACAACCTGAAAAATGTCGATGTCCACTTCAGCCTGGAAGCCTTGAATGTGGTGACCGGCGTGTCCGGCGCCGGAAAATCAACATTGGTCAACAGTGTCCTGGGAAATTTTTTGCGCAATCAACTCTATGCTTCTTCCGAGAAACCCGGCAAATGTCTTTCGATCGCAGGCTGGGAAAGCATATCCAAAGTAATCACCATCGACCAGTCGCCCATCGGCCGCACACCGCGAAGCAATCCAGCCACCTACACCGGCTTGTTCGACCACGTGCGCGATCTTTTCGCAGCTCTGCCTGCATCACGAGCGCGAGGCTGGGATAAAGGCAAGTTTTCATTCAATACCACGGGCGGCCGATGCGAAGCCTGTCAGGGAGCCGGGTATCAGCAGATCGGGATGCACTTCATGGGCAATGTTGAGGTGTTATGTGAAGAGTGCAACGGAAGACGCTTTCATGGCGATACACTTGAAATCACCCGCAAGGGCAAAAACATCGGCGATGTGCTCGACTTCTCGGTATCTGAAGCGAGAGATTTCTTCCCTGATCATGCCCGCATTCTGCGTTATCTCAAAACCATGGCGAGTCTCGGACTCGGTTATCTGAAGTTGGGGCAGCGTTCTTCCACGCTGAGTGGCGGCGAAGCCCAACGCATCAAGCTGGCGACGGAGTTGGCCAGGCCGCAGGCGGCGCATACGCTCTATATCCTCGATGAACCCACTACTGGACTTCATCAAGCGGATGTCGGCAATTTGCTTCTTGCCCTCAATTCGCTGGTCGTCCAGAAAAATACCGTCATCGTGATCGAACATCATCTCGGCCTTATCGCCGCAGCCGATTGGGTGGTGGATCTGGGCCCCGAAGGCGGCAGTGATGGCGGCCGTTTGCTGGTTCAAGGGACCCCGGAAGATGTCGTCCGGTGTGCGGAATCGCATACGGGACAGGCGTTGAAGGAATATCTGCAAGACCGGAGTATCACCGGCGTACCGGTCGCGAGAGAGACCGCTGCCTCTCCTCGAGGGGATAGCGGAACAGTGCCTGGGATCATTCAACTTAGTGGTGTCACCACCAACAATCTCCGACACATCGATGTCGCCATTCCCCGCAATCAGGTTACCGTGATCACCGGAGTGTCCGGCAGCGGCAAATCGTCGCTTGCTTTCGACACCCTTTTCGCCGAGGGGCAGAACCGTTTCATGGAGAGTTTCTCCACATACGCCCGGTCACAAATCGGCGTATGCGCCAGGGCAAATCTTGATGAAGCAACCGGGTTGACGCCGACCCTTGCGGTCGATCAGCGGTCCATAACGGCAAATCCACGTTCGACCGTGGGAACCATGACTGGAATCTACGACTTGTACCGTCTCTTGTATTCAAGGGTGGCTGCTACGGATGCTGGCGAAACACCCGGATTCTCCTCGCTCTTCTCATTTAACCACCAGTCAGGCGCCTGTCGCGAGTGTGACGGTTTGGGCCACATCACGGTCTGCGACCCGGAAATGCTCATTACCAATCCGGAGAAATCAGTTCTCGACGGCGCTCTGGATGGCACCAAGACGGGCAGGTTTTACGGTGACCCCTTCGGACAATATGTCGCCACGCTCAAAGCGGTCGGGCAACAGCATCATATCGATTTTTCAAAGCCCTGGGCCGGCCTGTCGGAATTCGGGAAGAGCCTTGCCCTCTATGGTAGCGATGACGAAGTTTACGATGTCACCTGGAGCTATAAGAGGGAAAATCATGCCGGGCAACACGAGTTCAAGGGCAAATGGCCCGGCCTGGTCAGCCTGGTCAATGCCGAGTATGAGCGCAAACATGCCGACCACCGCGGGCAGCGCATGCTGCCGCTCATGAAACAGGACCTCTGTCCGTCCTGCCACGGAACCCGCCTTAGGCCGGAATCGTTACGATTTTCCATTGGCGGGTTGAATATTGCGGAATTGTCGGCGTTCCCGGTTTCCGCTGCTCTCGATTTCTTCAGGACCATCGATGACGTTCTGCGAGAGCCGCCATGGGCCGAAATTGCGGCTCCGTTGGCGATGGAGGCTGTCCGGCGCCTGGCATTTCTTGACGAATTGGGTCTGTCCTATCTGAGTATCGACCGCACCTCCAACAGCCTTTCAGGGGGCGAGGCTCAACGCGTCAGGCTGGCCGCACAGTTAAGGAGCGGTCTCACAGACGTTACTTACGTTCTGGATGAACCCACCGTGGGCTTGCATGCAGCTGATGTCGGCAGACTAATAATGAAGATGCTCCATATGCTGCGGCAGGCAGGAAACACTGTTGTCTTGGTGGAGCACGACCGCGATGTGATCCTCTCCGCCGATCACGTCATTGATTTGGGCCCCGGCGCGGGCAGCCAGGGCGGAAGGATCGTTGCAGAGGGAACTCCTCAGGAAATAATGCACAGCACGGCATCGATGACCGGCAGGTATCTGTCGGATAACTCAAATGCCGTCTCAACCAGGAATAGAGTCCTGAAAGAAGGCTTGAGCCTCGTGGGCGCCTGCGCCAATAATTTGAAACATCTTTCGGTCAGTATTCCTTCTGAAGGGATCGTTGTCGTTACCGGCATCTCGGGCAGCGGAAAAACCAGCCTGGTCTACGACGTCGTTTATCAGTCGTGGGAAAGAGGCAAAGGCTGCGGATGCACATCGATCACGGGTTTTGAGCATTTCCATCGTATGGTCGCCGTCCATCAAAAACCGCACTTTTCGGGGTCAACGGGCACTCCTGCGACCTTCACCGGCATCCTCGACCGCATTCGCGACTTGTATGCCGGTACGGAAGATGCCCGGCGTCTCCATCTGGGCAAGAAGCATTTTTCGTTTGCCGACAAAGAGGGGCGTTGCGAAACTTGCAGGGGTTTGGGCAGGATCAGGGTCAGCATGGATTTCCTGTCGGATGTGGAAGTGACCTGCGAGCAGTGCAAAGGAAAACGATATCGGGAGGAGGTGCTCGCCTGCCGGTATCAGGCAAGAAACATCGCCGACGTGCTGGCAATGACGGCCGGCGAAGCGGCTGAGTTCTTCCGGAACCAAAAGGTTCTTTCTGCCCGGCTCGAGATGCTGAGCCGGGTAGGATTGGATTATATGCAATTGGGCCAACCTCTCGACTCGCTGTCGGGCGGAGAAGCACAGCGGCTGATGCTGGCTGCGGAACTGGCGAAACCCGTGAGTGGAAAGATTCTTTACTTGTTTGACGAACCCGCGACGGGCCTGCACTTCAGCGATATCGAATATCTCCTGAAACTGTTTCATCAACTCGCCGACCAGGGTCATACTCTGCTCGTGATCGAGCACGACCCGCAAATCATCCTGAATGCCGACTGGATCATCGATCTCGGGCCGCAAGGCGGTGAGAAAGGCGGGTACGTCGTGGCCAGCGGCCGGCTGCCTGACATTATCCAAAACGAAAACTCGGTCACCGGACGGCACCTGAAGAACGGCCGCGGAGGAGCAACCGTGGATGCAGTCGGATAGACGGGCAGCGTTTTCCCGCGTCCAAAACCGCATTTTGGTCGCGCATGCATGAATAGTCTGGATCAGGGCTGCGAGTCGGCATGTCTTTTCTCCAAGGCGCTCCTCGAATAGATTGAACCTCTTGCCTCGGAAAATCGTAATAATTGGACGACAGGGGGAATAGGCATGAGACTATCCAGGTATATTGCTGCTTTTTGTATCGGCATGTATCTCATCGCTCTTTCGGGATGCGATTTGGCCTATCCCGCCGTGGAAGGCCAGTTCGATCGCACCCTGAATGTTACGGGAATGGTGAACCTCGATGTCAGCACGGGATCCGGGAGCATTGCCATACGGGCCGGAAGCGCCTCCGCCGTACAGATTCACGGGCTCATCCGGGCCGGCGAGGATTGGAGGAGCAACGCGCAGGAAAAAGTGCGTTACCTGGAGGCTAACCCGCCGATTGAGCAAAACGGCAACGTCATCCGCATCGGGCGGATCGACAACGCAGCCTACAGAAATAATGTTTCCATCAGTTACGAGATCATCGTTCCTGCGGAGACCCAGGTCCGGTCCAAGACCGGTTCCGGAGGTTTGAAAGTCGAGGGCATTCGCCGTCCCGTCGACGCCAGCACCGGCTCGGGATCGATCGCGATGGACAATATCGGCAACGATGTGATCGCCCACACCGGTTCAGGCAGCATCGAGCTGGATCAAATAACAGGCAAGGTAGAAGCCCGCACCGGCAGTGGTTCGATCCGGGGGGAGCGCATCGCCGGGTCCGTCAAGGCAGATACCGGAAGCGGGAGTATAACGCTGGCGCAGACTTCCGCGGAGCGCGGCGCAATCTGGAACGTGGAAGTGAGCACCGGTTCAGGCAGCATCGACGTGTCGGGTGTGAACGGGCCGCTCCGAGCAGAGAGCGGCAGCGGCGGAATCACGGTGACGGGAAACCCGGCGGGAGATTGGGAACTCGATGCTTCATCCGGAGCGGTCACGCTCCACCTGGACGCGAATGCCGCATTCGATCTGTATGCGCGCTCCAGCTCCAGCAGGATCAGTGTGGACCAACCGGTCACTGTGACCGGAACGCTCGGCAAGCACGAGATCCGTGGCAAGGTTCGGGGTGGCGGCCATCTGATTGATGTTCGCACCGGTTCCGGCAGCATCAACATTCACTAGAAATTCGAGAAGGCGGAAGATTATTTCACAGCCTTCCGGTTTCCCCGCGTCTGCAAGGTTTGCCGGGCGCAGTTCTTCGGCTCAGGATTCGGCAACCGGTTTGCAGCACCCTGTCACCGGCTTTCCGGACGCCGGCGAAGGACAGCACTCTTTGCGTCTCTCTTGTCAAACATCCTCAGCAGATAGTAGTTAGCAACGCCGATCACCGCCATCGCCGCCATGAACGCCGGATAGGCGATACGCCAGTTCTGCGCACCCGTCATCATGCTCCATTCCGACATGCCGCCGATTCCTGCCAGCATCGTCAACGGCATAAACACCGTCGTGATCATGGTCAACCGCCTGACGACGCGATTGGTTTTATTCGCCACCGCCGCCATCTGGTTATTGATCATGGAGAGATGGATCTCCATGATGGTCGCGATCAGTTCCCTGCAGATCTCGATGACTTCAAAAAACTTGGCGAGGTGGTCATAGATGTCGCGGAACTCGTAGATCGCCTTCTCGCTGATAAACGGCGAGTCCCGCCGACACAGCTTGACCAGAATCTCCCGCTCGTAGACCAGGCTTTTGCGCAGGAACAGCAGGTTGCGCCGCAGATGCATCAACTTCGCAGGCTTGAAGTCGACGCGCCCCTGCAGGATCTCTTCCTCGGCCGTGTCCAACTGGTCCTGCAGGGCCTCGATGGCGGCGAACTTCTCATCCACGATATCGTCCAGGAGGACCTCCAGGAGGAAATCCGCACCCGGTCGCACCTGTTCCAGATCACGCCGCACAGTGGCTTCGAGCCGCTCCGCGAAGGAGTCATTACCCCCGCCATGCGAGTGCACCGTCACCAGAAACTTCTCTCCGAGAAAGAAGTTGACCTCTTCGACCAGAGCGGCGCCGTTGTCGTGACGATAGCGGTTGAAAAGAATGAAGGTGTGCTTGGGAAACTCCTCCATTTTGGGCACCTGGTCTTCATCAAGGCAGTCCTCGATGGCGAGAGGGTGCAAACCCAACGGCTCGGCAAGGGCAGTCAGGTCCTCAGGGCCCGGATCGGTGAAATCGAGCCAGATGAACCCATCACCCCGCCGCCTGCGAAGAGCCTCATCCAGAGCCGCTATCTTTTCGAGTCCCTTCCCAGCCGTGAAGCTGAAGTATCGACCTGCTCCCATTTAATCCTCCCCTTTTCAGTGCCGGACCGCAATTTTGCATTGATCTCGATAGATAGGCTCACTCTAACCTCAATACTGTTCACTTAACAAACGAACTGTGGTATCCTGTGGTAAATTTTCACAGGAGGACCGCATATGGCACGTACCGTTGCTGAGCTTCCAAGCGGCTCCCGCATTACGGATTACATCAGTCTGGGCGTTATTACAAA
>JAIQGI010000036.1 GCA_020072565.1 Terriglobia bacterium | reverse complement strand
AGCACGAAACCGCCGTGAGAAGTGCGCTGGAAGCGGGAGAGTCTGTCCCGCCCGACGTCCTGAGAGATTACCCGGAACTCGCCAAGCCGCGCCCGGTCTCCGAAGCCGCCGGCCAGTTCGCACAGACTGAGGTGGACCGCCGCGCCGAAACTGCGGCCACCTTCGTTGACAGGGTAATCAATGGCAAGGGCAGTTGGTCCGACAAGCGCAAGCAACTCGGCCTTGAGAACTACGGGCGCTATGACATTCAGCGATTCCCGGATGTCCCTATCAGCAAGTATGAGCGGCAGAGCCTTCTCGACAGGATGATGGCCGAGACGAAGGAGGTCACCGGACTGACACCCACCGGCGAGCAGGCGAAATCCGCTCCGGTCAAGCCTACCATTCGCACCCTCTTCGGGGACGATGCGGGGTTCTTCAAGTTCCGCGATCGGCCGGGAATAGACGACGACCCGCAAATGAAGGTGATCTTCGATCGGCTGGAACGAGCGGAAAAGAATGCCCGCCACCTGACGCTTGACGCGCTTCCACGGCCCGGAGAAGAGGACGTGCCGGGCTCGCACATGCACACGGTCAGTTGGATCCGGTCGGCGGACCAGGCCTTGATGCGCCAGCCCGAGACGGCGCCGGTTGCCAGGGAGATCAAGTATGCCGCGCGCGACAAGAAGCGGGCCATGCAACACTATGACGACGTGGCGAACGCGATCATAAAAGGCAACGGCATCAAGAAAAACTCCCAGGAGGACCGGATGGTAAAGGACCTTCTGGACGAGTCCTATACCCACCTGACGCCCGACAAACTGCTTCGGAGCACAATCTACAGCGGCAACAAGCTGGCTGCCATCAAAGCGGCTGAGCGGCTGAGAAACGAGGTCTTCGAGCCGATCATCAACAAGATTCGCGGAGACGCCGAGCTTATCGAGATCATCGGCAAACGCGGTTATATTCACGGTTATTTCCCGCACTGGGAAGCGGACATGCGCGCAAAGTTTGGGCAGGGTGCGCCCGCGATGATGCGGAATCTCCTGCCGCAGCGGTTCATGTCCGCATTCCTGAAAGAGCGCGAAGCGGAGGACTGGACCGGGGACGTGAGCATCTTTGACGTGGTGCCAGCCTACATCAACAGCACCATGAAGACCATCCACGACATTCCGGCCTACAACCGGGCGCTTGAGCACATCAAGACGCTGCCGGACGGTTCCGCGAAGAAATTTGCTCAATGGTACGCGGATAACTACATCGGCCAACCGAAGAAAGAGGGCCTGCTCCACAATTTTGATGCCTACCAGAAGTTCAGTCGGTGGCTGGCGAACCGTTACTATGACAACCTGATCGGCCTGAACTATAAGACTTGGCTCATCAACCTCGGGCAGACGATGACAAACACATTCCCTGAGCTGGGCGCGAGGTACACGGCCAAGGGCATCGCAGCGCTGTTTACCAAGGAAGGGCGCGAGAAGTTCCACGATAGCGGGCTGCTGTTCGACTATCCAGGCATTGAGTCGGGCATTCTCAAGGAAGGCCTGAAGAGAAGAATCCTGCATGGTGGCATGGCGGCCGGCGAGTACGTCAACCGGGGCATCGCATACCTGGGCGGGCTCGAACAGGCGAAGGACATACACTTGGTCGGCCGCGCGGCTGAGATGCATGCGATGGACGTTGTAGACAAGACCCAGTTTGCTTACGGCAAGGAATCGAGTATCCGATACCTCGAAAACATTCCGCCCGACCTGCGCACGTTCCAGACCTTCCCGCTTAAGGAAGCTGAGTTCGTGGGGAATCTGGTGTCTGATGCTGTCCACGGCGGCCCGCGCGAGCGGGCAAAGTTGACACGTTTTCTCATGGTCAACGCCGTGCTTCCCGCCGCGCTATATGCGGCCGGCGTCCCGGTCGGCAGGATGTTCATCGAAATCTTCGATCTGATTCCAAAGCCGTTTCGCACGTTTCAGTTGCAAGTGAAGTTGATGGCCTGGCTGAGGGCCGTGGGCGTGGGCACCAAGGAAGCAGTCACAGGCGAGCACGTCAAGGGGGTTCCAAAGGTAGATCCGGCCGACATACCGATGGACATTCTCAAGGGCCTCTGGGACGCCTTCGGCCCGGCGGCCAACATTGCGAGACAGACGGCGCAGCAAACGGGATTGATCGAGCAGAAGAAAAAGGCGGCGATGTGAACGAACAGTTTTTACGATGAGGGCACTCGCATGACAGCTACACTCATACAGAAGCTTTGCGACCGCGCTTGGAACTGGCTTGGAAAGCATCAGTTTCATGACGAAGTGGATTTTGTGGAAAAGGTCATGTTTCGCGGTCGTGTGGGGATCGGCATCGCAAATCCACTCGCACTGTTGAGCATTCACGACGGCGAAGCGACCGACATAGCGGCTATTACGTTGTCAAATTTGAGCAGCGGAGAATATTCGTCCACGCACGGGGCGCTCATTGCGCTGAGTGTTCACAAGCTCTACATAGCGAACCGCGAGGCCGGGGAAATCTATTTTTGGACTTCTAACGCATGCCGAATGGCCATCCTGGCAGATGGTAAGGTGGGAATCGGCACAACGACGCCAACAAGCATTTTGCAGGTAGTCGGGATCCCTACTTACGCCAACAACGCAGCGGCAGTAGCGGCGGGTTTGACGGCGGGCGCGTTCTACAGAACGGGCGGGGATCCGGACGTCATCTGTGCCGTTCACTAGCCGAAGAGCACGCCAGGGGCGGCATCGACAAAAGAGCCGAAAACAGGCATACATCGGTACGGGGCTCCAGCGAGATCGTTGCGCCTGGGGCATCCTGGGCGGGGTTTTTCGAGGCGAAGATGCCAGAAACTTCAGTTAAAGCCAAGAACGAGGAAAGAACAAGCTGGCACCCGGAAGACTGTGAATCGTGCTCGCTGCTGTTCGGTAAGTCGTGGAAATCGGACTACAGCCTATCGGGCGACTTGGTCTGGATCTGCCCAAGCTGCGGCCATAGTAACTATCCACCGATAACCAGAAGGGCGAGATCATGAACGTCCTGGCGATTAACCTTGGCACACGAACCGGCTGGGCCTTGAGCGAGAACGGACGCACGGGAAACGGAAGATCCCATCTATGCACCCCTTTTGCGGATACGCGTCTTCCTTACGGCGGGATTCACCTTTGCGGCGTCAATGGTCATCGAATTAGCAGAGTCAAACCTTTGGATTCCCAACTCCAATACCGGCACTATCGCGGCAGGCAGAAGATTGATTCTTTTGGGAGAAGATTCCTCCGGTGCGCCCGGTACATTGCCTGCTCCAATGCCGAACTTGACGTAAATTCCCCAGAATCCTTCACGGATGTTCTGCTGTTTGACCAAAATTTCAGCCATCTCGGGCATCGTAAATGTGATCAATTTGCTTTCAGCCATGATGTATTTCCCTCACGCGGCCTCTTTGTCTACGAGAATCTTAGTTTTGGTTCCGCACGTCTGATTTTCGGTGATGCGCACAGAGGCAAATGCGAAATTTTCCGCCCAAAACAAGCCATCAGGCAGTTCTGTTCTAACGTAACAGCCGGCACCCGGGATCGCAATACCCGGGATCGCGACACCCTGGGTGAGTATCATGGGAGAAAACTGCAAAGAAGTGCTATTGCCAACCTGCCAGAAATTCGAGGGCTTACTGCAATTCTCCCAACAAAGGCGAAAAATCTCAGAATCAATAGGGCCGCGCAGATTTTCTTCATCCCCGTCATTGTAAGCCACTACAGACAGCTTCATTCTCATGGCACGCACGCACTTGACCATCAGACCAAGGCTCAGATTGCCTGGGTTATTCAGAATTTGGGATACACGCCCCTCGCTCACCTGAAGCGCATTCGCAAGACGCGCTTGCGACCAATTCAGTTCCTCCATTCTGGCTTCCAACTGGGCAACGAAGTCCGAAGCAACACGAAACCTATAATCCTCGGGAGTTCGTTCGGTCCAATGTTTTTCCGGCATTTTTACCCCTCAACGAGTATTGAAACATTGTGTCAGCATCTTTTTGACCGCTGGATGCTCACCAATCGCCTTAACGAATTTCAAATTCCACGCATCCGTTCTCCACTGATTTTTGAACGCGCAAAGGACGAGAAGACATACCTGGAATCGTCTATTAGCTGGGTCTGGGTGGCACAGGTACCCATAAAATCTGACCTCGTTCAGCTTGAAAACAAAGCAATTAACATACCGTCCTTCAAACTCGTTTTTATTCCAGCCATGAAAATACCGGTCACAGACCTTTCCGTTAAGCCAATAGTCAAATCGGGTCCGGAGAGTCCTTTCGTCTTTCTGCCGAAGCTTTATGAACTCAGTTCCGGCATTTATCCGATTGTCCTGCTGCATCCGTACAAAAGCGATGTGACGAAATTCGCTAGAAACTCCGTCGAGTTTCTTGATAACGCAACTCGGTTCATCGTCCATTTTAGTTTTCGGCGGCACATCGTCGATAGTTTAGTCAAAACTAAACTCAGTGTCAATGCTATGCGCTTGTCTCTACGGGGTTGGGCTGAAACGACAGATTGCGCACCTAAAACACAGTGACTCTATCACGAAGGGCCTAGAAATGAAAAACTTAGCGGAATACATAAATGAGGGAGGCTTCGGCAACCGCCTTGAACTCTCGTATGAAGTCCGTCACGTTTCTGGAGTCTTGGAGCGATGAATGGAGCCGTAAAAGCCGAGATCTCGTCTCAGAAAAGCGTGCAACGCTTCTAATGGGGGTTTTGGGCGCATGATCGGAGAAACAGTCAACTGCGAAAACTGCGGGACCGAGTTTGAAGCGAAGCGGCGCCGGCATCGCTTCTGCAAGCCAGCCTGCAGGTACGAATTCTGGACCCGGACTCACCCGCGCCTGGAGGTCGGCAAACTCTGCCGAATCGAGGTGGATGAGGAGGGGCGGCTGGTCATTGTGCAGGAGGCCGGGGCGAATGCTGGCCGAGAAACAACTTGACAATATTCGAACATGCGAATATGATAAATAACCATGAAAAGACTAACTGTGATTGTGGCAGACGAACTTCATCGCCGCTTGAAGATTCTTTGCTCTTCGGAAGGAACGGACATGAGCGAGGTTGTTCGAAAGCTGATCGAAGATCACATCGAAAAGTCAGAAAAGAAGTCGAAGAAGTAAACCCGCAGAGAGCGGGCCTGCCAGCTGGACAAACAGCCGACAAGCCCTAACCCTGCATTCCTAACGAGAGGAAAGCATGGCTAAGTCAAAAGTATCAAAATCCGCACCACCAACGCCACAAAAACCCGCAGCACCCGAAACCCCGGCAGAGAGCAAGGGGCGTCCTTACGTCTCGGCCTTTTTCCCGCCTGCCCGTAAGAAGATGCTGGATGAACTCTTGACCATCCTGACTGGACCGATGGGCAACAAACGTGTGTCGGAAGTCGAGCCGATCATCACGAAATTCATGGAAGCCTTCAACAGGCACATGGAGGAGGCAACGCGAATGTTCGATGTGGATGACGTTGGAATCTGCATCGGGGCCTGCAAAGACATCGAAAACGTTTCTCACAGTCTCGATAATCTAATCGACGTTCTCGATGAATTGCCAGAGGACAGCGCGGAGCGCGGGTTTGCCGACTTGATTCGGCCTAGCGCCGAATGGCTGCACAATGTCGTATTCAACGAGTTCCCGAATTTGAAATTGGTCCGTGACCTGCTGGTTGCCGATGGCTACGGCGACGACATTCGGGGTTAGGAAAGGCGGCGGCGCATGAAAACCAAACAGCCAACGCCGATCACCAGGGACAAGCCGGGGCCGACACTCGCAGTCACTCCGGAACAGTATCAATCCATCCGGGAAGTTTCCTATGCGCTGTGCGAGCTCGACGCAGCGTTAAACTGCGCCTCTTTTGAGGGGCCGACCGGCTCACTCGTCAAGATCATCTCGGACAAGCTTTTCGCTTCGCTCGGGGAAATCGAGGACGATGACGCCAACATGGAAGCCATCCGGGTTGCAAACGACAAGAAATAAACCAGTTACATTCCGGGCTCCTGGGCAACCGGGAGCCCTGGAGTGCTTATGGATGAACCGCAGCGGAAAGCCTATCACGAAGCAGCCCACGCGGTTGCTTGGGTCCAATTTCAGGGAGTATTTGAATACGTGACCATTTTGCGCGATTCCGAATATGAGGGCCGTGTGAAGTGGACAGAACGCCCCCTCGATAAGAGGAAAGACATAATTCTCTGTCTGGCCGGTTATGCCGCTGATATCAAGGTGAGCCCAGAATCAGAGTCTTCGGCCCGCAATGGTGCCCGAGATGACTTTGCTGAGGCAGAATTTTCTTCGCAGTTGATCAATGTACGATATTCCGAAGCAGACTGGATGCCACTGGCACGGCGATTTGTGGACGAAAACTGGAAGGCGGTCACCGCCGTCGCAGCCGAACTGCTGCGGCGCGGAACCCTCAGCAGTCGAGAGGTGGAACGGCTCGTCCGAATGGCGGACGGCAGAGAGAATGTCTGAGAGCTTTTTCGGCACTACTAACAAACGAGGAGGACTCATGGGAGTCAAGGTCAGAGAAAAGGTGAAGGGGTCGGGCGTCTGGTGGGTCTTCGTCAACCACGACGGCGAGCGCTCCTCGACCCAGGTCGGCAGTCTGAAGGCCGCAAACAAAACGGCGGAAGACATGCAGCATCGGCTTGCTCTCGGCCTGGAACTTTTCCCGGAGCGGAAGCAGGCGCCCACGGTTCCGACCTTCGAGAAATATTACGCGAAGTTTGAAGGCGCCTATTTGAAAGCGTCCTGCCGGGAATCGACGATTGACAGATACGACCAGGATTTCAGGCTCTACCTCAAGCCGAAGTTCGGACCCGTACCGCTCAACGAAATCACCCGCGAAAGGATCAGGGAACTTACCGCCGAAATGCTCGAAAAGGGGAGGGCGCGGAATTCGATCCGAAGCACGGCGGCGATTCTGCGCCTTGTGCTGAATCAGGCGATCGAGGATGAACTCATAACGAGCAACCCCGCAACGAAGCTCAGCAAGTTCTTCAAGCAGGCAAAGGCGAAACGGAAGTTTGACTTTCTGACGGCGGAAGAGGTGCCGCTGTTGCTTCGGGCAGCCAGGGACAGAGACGCCGGACGGAGGAGGGGCGATCCGGAATACTTTCCCCTGTTTCTCTGCGCGATCCATACGGGGATGCGCGAGGGCGAACTCGGTGGGCTGCAGTGGGCCGATATCGACTGGAACGGAAAGTTCCTCGTGGTCTGTCGCAGCGTGAGAGAAGGCAAGATCAGTCCGACCAAGACGGACAAGGTTCGGCGGGTCGACATGTCCGACGACCTGGCCGAGGAACTGGCCGCGTATCGCCGGCGCCGACTCGAGGCCGCGATGAGGGACGGCAGAAACGAACTGCCAGAATGGGTCTTTGCCTCCAGCCAGGGGACGGCGCTTGATGTTCACAGCGTCTCGAAACGGGAGTATCCGAAGTGCCTTGCAAAGGCGAAGCTGCGCCGGATTCGCTTTCATGACCTGAGGCATACCTACGCCTCGTTGCTGATCCAGAACGGCGAATCCCTGGCCTACGTGAAAGAGCAGCTCGGGCATTCCAGCATCAACCTCACGGTCGACGTCTACGGCCACCTGGTTCCCGGGGCGAACCGGCAGGCGGTCTGCAAACTGCCATCTCTGAACGGATCGAAAGCGAAGGAAGAAATTGCCCTAGCGGAGCCTGAATCCGCACCCCAGGCGCACCCTGTGAAGCTTGCGGCTGTAAGTGATACGCCCGGCAGGAGTTGAACCTGTGTCCCCAGATCCGTGGAGTCTGTGGCAAAGATGAGGCCACACTCTCCACGGATTTCGCGTATTTCACCCATCGACCCCATCTGCGATTCAGACTCCGCAGGTTCGCGGTTCGTCGAGAGACGCTCGCGCGGCAGGCAGAGGGATTCAGTTGATTCATTTCGCTTTATCCGCTTCCTTCGGTCGCGGCCCTGTATGGGGATTACGACCTCGCGCCGGCATTTACACTCGCTGCCCTCCCCCACTGTCTAAATCCCAGAAACTCACGCAATTCCTTGACAACCCGGTGCGAGCTGGGATATTCATCCGTGACTCGGGATTCACCAATGGCAAGAATGTTCTGCTGGGCTGATATCCGACTCCTGTACGCGCGCGAATTGCGGTCCGCGCTGCGCGAGCGCTCCATCGTGGTCAATGGCATCCTGCTGCCGATCTTCCTCTACCCGCTGATTCTCTGGTTGATTTACACGGGCATCATGTTCGTGGGCGGGCAGACACAAGGTTTTGCCTCACGCATGATGCTCAAGGGACTGCCGCAGGAGCACCAGGCACTGCAAAAAGAGTTTGAACGCGACAGCCGTATCGAGTTGAAGAGCTCGCAGGATCCGGTAGCCGAAATCCGCGGCGGAACGCTCGATCTGCTGGCCGAATTCCTTCCACCTGCGGCGGGCGCTGCCTCCCTCGGGGGCAACTTCCGGGTCCAGGTCACGTACGACAACTCCAAGGACCGGAGCGGGATTGCCCGTGACCGTTTCGAAGAACTTCTTTCGCGTTACCGGGATCAGTATCTCGAACGCCAGGCGGGCGGGTTCGGCATTTCACCGGCGCAGCTCCAACAGTTCTGGATTGAGTCGCAAAACGTCGCTTCCAGCCGCCAGATGGGGCAGTTCATTCTCGGCCTGATGCTTCCGCTCTTTCTGATCATCATGGTTGCCGTCGGTTGCATGTATCCTGCAATCGACAGCACGGCGGGTGAGCGGGAGAAGTCAACCTGGGAAACGTCGATGACCATCGCCACACCGCGCGCAAACATCGTGGTGGCCAAATATCTGTATGTGACGACCATGGCCTCGCTCGCGGGAATCCTGAATCTCACTGCGATGCTGCTGTCGATGAAAGCGGTCCTTGCACCCATCATGGGAGGGCGGGCGGAGGATCTGACGTTTCGGATCCCTCTCGCATCCATACCGCTTATCCTTCTGGTGACGATGCTGCTGGCCGCGTTCGTGGCTGCGGGCATGATGATCTTTGCTTCTTTTGCCCGGACCTTCAGAGAGGGCCAGGCAATGGTGAGTCCATTTTATATCGCGATTTTTATGCCGGTGCTGTTCCTGCAGGCGCCCGGGCTTCAATTCACCACGGGACTGGCGTTGATACCCATAATCAACGTCGCGATGGTGTTTCGCGAAGCCATCGCCGGAACCTTTCACTGGCACCTGATCGGGATCACACTTGCCGTCGAAATGCTGTGCATCACTGTGGCTTTGTGGCTGGCAATGACCATCCTCCGCTATGAGGATTTCCTGATAGGCAGCTACGGGGGGAACATCAGCAAGTTTATAAAAGAACGGCTGCTGGGTGGCAGGCGCCGGGGGAGGCAATGATTCATGGATCCTGTGGTTGTGCGCGGATTGACAAAGACTTTTTACGATGAGGCGCGCGGCGAAGTGAAGGCCGTCCAGGGCATCGACTTCGAATGTCAGGGCGGCGAAATCTTCGGTCTGCTCGGCGCCAACGGGGCCGGCAAGACCACGACGCTGCGCATGCTTTCCACGATCCTGACGCCGACGCGCGGGAGCGCCACGATCCTGGGCCACGACATTGCCGCAGAACCCACCGCCGTGCGCAAGTGCCTCGGCTTCTACTCGGCATCCACGGCGCTCTACCCTCGTCTGACGGCGCGGGAGACAATCGAGTTTTTCGCGCGCGTCAACCAGTATACCGGAGATGTGAAGCAGCGCGTCGATTACCTGATCGAGCGGTTCGGCATTTCCAAGTATGCCGCTGCCCGCATCGACAAGCTTTCCACGGGCATGAAGCAGAAGGTTTCCATCGCGCGCACCGTGGCGCACGATCCGCCGCTGCTGATTTTTGACGAGCCCACGGTAGGCCTCGACGTGCTCAACGCCCTCGAAATGCACGAAGTGATCAAAGAGTTCCGCGCGCACGGCAAGACCATCCTGTTCTCGACCCACATCATGAGCGAGGCGGAAAAACTCTGCGACCGCATCGCCATCATCCATTCCGGTCGCATCCTCGCCTGTAACAACCTCGAAGGATTGCGCCGGGTGACGGGAGAGCGCTACCTGGAGGACATCTTCGTCCACTTCGTAAAGGGTCAGGGATGAACTGGCAAACCGTTCGGGTGATCTTCGGTAACGAAGTACGGATGCTGCTGCGCGACCGGCGCACTATTTTCGTCGCCATAATCCTGCCGCTGGCCATCTACCCGCTGATGTTCTATGCCACCAAGACCACGACCGAAAGGCGAGAGAAAAACCTGGCGGCGACCGTGTATCAGTATGCCGTGGCCGGTTCGCAGGCGGAGCAGGTTCGCGACCTGATCACCAGGGGCTCGGAGTCCACGGCACGGGAAGCGGCAGCCGGGAAGAGCGAAAAAGACAGCCTCGCGGACTTCAAGTTTCATGAAGTCGACGTCAAAGATCCTGCTGCAAGCCTGAAGGGCGGCGAAATCCATTTTTATCTCGAGGGTTTGAGCGGGAAGGAAGCGGATGCCCTGCCCAGGAAAGCCGGCCCACCGATCGGGGATCCGGCAGCCGGGCCCGCGCAGTCAAAGGAGCCGGGGCAGGTCTCCCCGCCACCCGCCCGCCTGCCCGGTGTGCCCCTGATCCTCATCTACTTTCAGGGAGATCGCGATGCCTCCCAGGCCGGGAGTTCGAAGATGCGGGATTTCCTGTCCCGGACGCGGCGCCTCGAACGGGATGCGCTCCTGCGCCAGCGTGGCCTCCAGGTAAACCCTGACCAGGTAATGTCGACCGGCGGTACCGACGTAGCGAGCGCGGGGCAAGTGACGGGCTCCTATGTCGGACGGTTTCTGACTCTTTTCGTGTTGATCTTCCTGTTGAGCGCAGGCTCTATCGTAGCCATGGACAGCATAGCCGGCGAGAAGGAGCGCGGTTCTCTCGAGACGCTGCTGACCACTGCCGCGCGCCGCGGCGAAATCGTGGCCGCGAAACAGTTCCTCATTGTGGCAGTTGCACTCATCGTCACCCTCATACAGATGGCGAACCTGCTGGCCTACGTCACTTTCAAAATAATCAAGCTCCCTCAAAACTGGACGATCGAGGCGCCGCCAGCCACCATCGTCACATTGCTCCTGCTCTTTGTCCCGATGGCGGCATTTACCGCCTCGATCCTGCTCATGATTTCGGCATATGCAAAGACCTACAAGGAAGCACAGCTCTACTTCTTTCCGGTCTACCTGGTAAGCATGGTGCCGGCACTGGCCGGGGTGCTTCCCGGGGTCACGCTGCGATCGGCGATCGTCCTGGTGCCGGTGGCGAACGTGAGTGTGGCGGTGCGCGAAATCATGGTCGGCAAGTTCGATTGGCCCATGATCGCTACCGTGTTCGTAGTAATGACGCTCGCGGCGGCCTGGGCCGTGCGCGCATCCGCCAACATGCTCTCGAAAGAAAGCCTGATCACGGCCAGCGAGGCCGACGCGGCGGATTTCGCCGGCGGTTCCGTGCTCTTTCCCAAGCACGTGCTGCGCTGGTATGCGGTGATGGCGGTGGTCCTGTTTGCCGTGGCGCTCAACGTTCCCCAGCTGGCTACGTTCAGGGCACAGGTTCTCTTCAACGAGCTGGTCATCTTTCTGGGCGCGCCGCTATTGATGGCCCGGAAATACCGGCTTAATATGCGCGAAGCGCTCGCCCTGCGCCCGGTCAATCCCATCGTCTGGCTCGGAGTCTTGCTGGCCATTCCATCCGGCCTGATAGTCGCCACCGGCGTATTCCGCCTGGCGAACCTGATCTTTCCCGTTCCTCAGCGGGCATTGGAGCAGTTCGGGCGCGACATCATGCCCAAGGACGTCCCTCTCTGGCAACTCGTTCTCTTGATCTCGATTTTGCCCGCGATCTGCGAGGAGATCGCATTTCGTGGGACTTTGCTCTATGGCCTGCGCCGCAAGTTCCGTCCCGTCGCGCTGGCGCTGGCCGTCGGGCTGATCTTCGGTCTCTTCCATGTCGCCCTGTTCCGAATCCTCCCGACCGCATTTCTAGGAGTAATCCTCACAGCGATCGCCCTCCTGACCGGGTCGATCTTCCCCGGCATGCTCATGCATGCCGGCAACAACGCCTTGAGTCTATGGCTGGCCGAATCCGGGATTTTCCTCGCCCGTCTTACCTGGGGCTGGTACCTGGCGGCCGCCGCTACTTTCGCGCTGGCATTCTTCATCCTGTATCGGGCGCGCACGCCCTATCCCGACCTCAGACCGGGAGTCAGGAGAAAAACGGATTGACGGAAATATTGCATCTGAGGCGATTGCTATCGCTTCCGTCCTGAGAGTGTGCAGGCGCGGAACATCTCGTGTGACCCCTGACTCCTGGTTGGAGGTCGGAAGTCGGGCATTCAACCTTTGCGCACCAGTTCCAGGAATGCCCGCGCAGCATGACTCAGAGTGCGATTAGCGGGGTACACCAGGTATATCTTGCGCTCTACGTCGAGCTCGCTGACCTTGATCTCACGCAGCGTGCCCTGCTCCAGCTCCTGCTCGACGCACATGCGCGGCAGAAACGCCACGCCTTCGTTCCGTTGGACCAGTTTACGAATTGACTCCACCGTCGGCATCTCGACATCCATGTTGAGCTGCACTTTCTGCCGCTGGAATTCCCGCAGCACGATCTCGCGATAGGGCGAGTTGACGTTGTGAGCAATGAAGATCTCCATTCCCAACTCGTTGAGCGCAACCACGTCGCGATGTGCGAGCCGGTGCTGCGGAGAGACTACGAACGCCAGGCGATCGTTGTAAATAACCCGCGCCTCCAGACGCTTGTCGCCGGGATCATAACTGATAACTCCCAATTCCAGATCCCCTTTGATCAGCTGTTCCGGAATCCGGCTGGAGAGGCTCCGGCGCACCTGGACCCTCACACGTGGGAAGGTGCGCCGGTAACGCTGGAGATGGCGCAGAAGGTAGAGAGTCGTCGACTCATTGGCCCCGACAACGAGTCTCCCAGCAGTATTGTCCCGAAGCTCGGCCAATGCATTCTCGAGTTCCCTCTGGAGGTTCTCGAACCTGCGGGCATGCTCGAGAACGATCTGACCCGCATCCGTGAGCATCAGGTCCCGGCCGGAACGGTCGATCAGCTTCTCCCCCAAATCGCTCTCGAGCCGCCGTACCATCATCGAGACCGCCGGCTGAGTGCGCAGCAGTTTCTCCGCAGCGCGCGAGAAACTCCTCTCACTGGCGACCATAGAGAAGACTTTGATCGGGTAATAATCCATGTCACTGATATTCACTTAGCGCTCCATCAATTAAGTTTATGTTATAAGCGATATTTATATATATCTATAATATTATAAATTTGTCAAATGATTTTCAGAGCCGGATAATGCCCCCAACAAAACAGCCTTGGAGTGCGGCAGCTTGCTGCCGCCTTTGCCAAAAATGAGACAAGGACAGAGCAAGGCGCGGGCCCGCTCGCGCACTCCAAGGGCGTCGCCGCAAATCCGTTATTGTGGGAGAATGGAGACAATGAACCACCGTGTTTATATTTTCGACACCACACTCCGGGATGGCGAGCAGTCGCCCGGATGCAGCATGCTTGTGGAAGAAAAGGTCCAGATGGCGGCCAAGCTGCAGGAACTGGGAGCAGACATAGTCGAGGCGGGCTTCCCGATCGCCTCCGAGAGCGACTTCAAGGCAGTGCAGATCATCGGTCGGGATTTCAGCAGGATCAAAGTGGCCGCCCTGGCACGGGCATGCAGGCTCGACATCGAGCACGCCGCCCGCGCCCTGGCGAAGGCCAGGCATCCCCGTTTGCACACATTTATTGCCACCAGCGACATCCATCTGAAATTCAAGCTGAGGAAGACGCGGGAGCAGGTCCTGGAAGAGGCCGTCGCCGCAGTTGAACTGGCGCGCAAGCATGTGGATGATGTCGAATTCTCGGCAGAGGACGCTACGCGCACCGACATAGATTATCTCGAACAGGTCTGCAAGGCGGTGGCCGCGGCGGGCGCCGGAACCGTCAACCTGCCTGACACGGTGGGATATTCGACCCCGGATGAGTTTGGAGCCCTGATTGCGAGAATGGTCGGAGCACTCGGGGCAGACGCCATCGTGAGCGTCCATTGCCACAATGATCTGGGCCTGGCCACTGCGAATTCACTCGCCGCAGTACAGGCGGGAGCGCGGCAGGTTGAATGCACGATCAACGGCATCGGCGAACGAGCCGGAAACTGTCCGCTCGAGGAAGTTGTCATGACGATGCGCACGAGGAGGGATCGCTTCCCGTTCGAGACCGGCATTGTCAGCGAGCATATTTTCCCCACCAGCCAGATGTTGGCTCGGATGATCACGTTTGGCCCCCAGCCTAACAAGCCGATCGTGGGACGAAACGCCTTCGCGCACGAGGCCGGGATTCACCAGGACGGGTTTCTCAAGGAGCGGACGACTTACGAGATTATGGATCCCAGAACGGTCGGGGTCCCGGCAAGCCGACTCGTGCTGGGCAAGCACAGCGGCCGCCACGCGCTGGGCGACCGGTGCCAACATCTGGGCTACCCTCTCACTAAGGACGAGCTCGAGCTGCTCTACCATCGTTTCATCGCCTTCGCAGACACCAAGAAAGGAGTGTTGGACGAGGAAATCATTACTTTGGTCCGCGCGGTGGTGTCGCGCTATTCCCGGGCGGTCGACGAATAGGAAATGCAGGAGTCAGGAGAAGACTGCCTCCTCCGCGTTTGTGCGAAGTTTATCAAAGCTATAGCTCGCCTCGTGGGATACTCCTTTCAGAGTTCAATCCCCGATTTTCAATACCTCGCAAATAGCCTCGACGCGGCTATGCCGCCTCGTGGCACTACGCTCCTGCTGTTCATAGCTGCATGAATCACTACAGCGTCAAGAGCGTCCACTTTAGTGTATAATTATATGTCTTGGCTGCAGTTTCGCGGCGCGTAGCGCAAACGGTTTCGTCCTGGGGCTTCAACACCGGCCGCCGCCACTTCAAGTATTGTCCCCTGGGATCGCGAATCACGGTAACGCCATCGGCGAGAGCGCGTGAGCGCAAATCGAGGCCTGGAATCATGCCTGTCACCATCGGCATTCGCAGAGAGGACAAGAATGAGTGGGAACGACGGGTTCCACTTGTCCCGACGGACCTGGCCAAGCTGCAGGCCAGTCGCGGCCTGCGTTTCGTGGTTCAGCCCTCTCCCATCCGCGTTTATCGGGATGAGGAGTATCGAGCGGCCGGCATCGCGGTAAAGGAAGACCTCGGTCATGCGCCGCTGGTCCTCGCGGTTAAAGAGGTTCCCGAGGGCCTGCTTTCGACCGGTACGGTCTACGGCTATTTTGCTCACGTCGTCAAAGGGCAGCCCCATAATATGCCGATGCTGTGCCGGCTGCTTGAGCTCGGCTGCTCACTCGTCGATTATGAAAAGGTTGCGGACGAGCAGAACCGCCGGCTCATTTTTTTCGGGCGTCACGCCGGCTATGCCGGGATGGTCGAGACGCTCTGGTGCCTGGGCCAGCGCCTGGCCGGCTCGGGTTTGCAGACACCGCTTGCTCAGGTGAGGCATGCCTACGAGTATCCCGACCTCGACTCCGCCAAGGGCCACCTGTCCGAGATCGGCAAGCAGATATTGCGCGTCGGGCTCCCGCATGGATTGCGCCCGTTAGTGATCGGGATTTCGGGCTATGGAAATGTTTCCCGCGGCGCACAGGAGGTGCTCGACTGCCTGAACGTTCGGGAGATTTCCGTGTCCGAACTTCCTGCCGAAGCCGGCACAAGATCCGAGTGGGGCGAGATATTCAAAGTGGTTTTCAAGGAAGAACACATCGTCCGGCCTGCAGACAGCGCGGGCGCGTTTGACCTGCAGGATTACTACAGAAACCCGGAGCGTTATCGGGGTTGTTTCGAAGAGCATCTGCGCTACCTGGATGTTCTCGTCAATGCGATCTATTGGGAAGAGCGCTATCCGCGCCTGGTCACGCGTGAGTGGGCGCGCACAAATTGTCTCGCAGGTGCACAGCCGCGTCTGAAGGTGATCGGGGACATCAGCTGCGACATCGAGGGAAGCATCGAGCTCACCCTCAAAGCCACCAAGCCGGACTGCCCCTGTTACGTCTATGATCCCGTCACGGATACAGTCCACGACGGCGTCTCCGGCAACGGGCCGGCCATCATGGCAGTCGATAACCTGCCTTGTGAGTTTCCCCGGGAATCCTCTCAATATTTCAGCGCCGTGCTCTGCGACATGGTGTACAGCCTTGCCGCCGCCGATTGGCAGGCCGATTTCGATCAGCTTGATCTGCCATTGCATCTCAAGAAGGCCGTCATCGTTCACAAGGGGGAGCTGACGCCCTCGTACCGGTACCTTCAACAGCATCTCGTGCCCGGCGCGCGACATGCGGGCGGGTTCCCGATCACGGCGAAGGGGTAGAGCCCGTCGCCAATATTCCGACCTTTATGAGTGTCTTCAGTGGCAACGGCCTTTAGCCCGTACCTTGTTGTCGCCTCTACTTGCCTCCTTCTCAGGACGAGGAAAACACCATGAAACAAATCCTGGTATTGGGATCCGGACTCGTAGCCCGGCCGCTTGTCCGCTATTTGCTCGGCAAGGGGTATCGGGTGGTAATTGCCACGCTCCTGCTCGACAGGGCGGAGGAAATGATCGGCGGGAGCCCGAATGGGAAGGCCTTTTTTTTCGACGTTCAGGACGAGGCGCGGCTGGCGTCATTCATCGAATCTTGTGATCTTGCGGTAAGCCTTCTCCCATTCGCCTATCACCCGATGGTTGCGCGGCTGTGCATCGCCCATCGGAAGCACATGGTAACGACGTCCTACATTTCCCCGGCAATGCAGGAGCTCGACGAGACCGCCCGCGCGGCGGGTGTGACGGTCATGAACGAGATTGGCGTGGATCCCGGCATCGACCACATGTCTGCGATGCGCATCATCGACGGCACGCGCAGGGCCGGTGGCCGCATCATCGCCTTCCGTTCGTACTGCGGCGGTTTGCCCGCGCCGGAGGCAAACGACAATCCCTTTGGCTACAAGTTCTCGTGGGCGCCCCGGGGAGTGCTGTTGGCCGGACGTAACAGCGCACGCTACCTCCTCGACGGCCGCAGGATCGACGTGCCGTCGCATCGCCTGTTCCGGGACATGCATATCCTCGCCGTCGAGGGACTGGGGGACTATGAAGCCTATCCGAATCGCGATGCCATCAGTTACATCGACACCTACGGCCTGGGCGGAATTCAGACCATGTATCGGGCCACGCTGCGCAACCTGGGCTGGTGCGATTGCCTGTACAGCATCGGCGCGCTGGGACTGTTGTCCCTGGAAGAGGTCGAAGTTCGAGGGCAGACCTACGCCGGTTTCATGCGCAACTTGATTGGCTGCGGCAACACCGAGAATCTCAAGGCTGCCACGGCAGCCAAACTCGGGATCCCCAGGGAAGCTTTCCCCATCCTGAATCTGGAGTGGCTCGGTATGTTCTCGGATCGGCAGTTCCAGGTGAGCCGAACCACTCCCCTCGACGCTCTTGGTGAGCTCATGTTCGAAAAATTGGCCTTCCGGCCGGGCGAGCGGGACATGATCGTGCTCCATCACGACTTCCGTGTCGAGTTTCCTGACGGCAGACGGGAGCGCACCATTTCGCAGTTGATCGATTTTGGCGTCCCTGGCGGCGACACCTCGATGTCTCGAACTGTTTCGCTGCCCGCCGCGATCGCCGTGGATTTGATTTTGACCGGACGGATCCGGAGAACGGGTGTGCTGCGGCCGATTACGCCGGACATCTACGACCCGGTGCTCGAAGGACTGTCGGCCTTCCACATCGCGTGCCGCGAGAAAACGGAGGCCTTCTAGACAAGCCCAAGTCTGAGGGAAGCTGAAAGAGAGGCATTGGGAGCGAAATGAAACACTTTGGGGCTCACTCCATGATAATGCCTTGATTATGGCTCAAGGCTCGGTAAGAATATCGCGCATGGATCCTGCAATCATCAAACGTATTGTTCAGGAAGTATCTCTGCCGGAATCGTCTGTCGCAGCTTCTCTCGCGCTGTTCGAGGCGGGAGCCACGGCTCCTTTCATCGTCCGTTACCGCAAAGAGGCAACCGGTGGCATGGGTGCAGCCGACCTCCGCACCATCCAGGAACGGATGGTTTATTACAGGGAACTCGAGGAAAGACGCGTCCAGCTGTTAAAGTCACTGGCCGAACAGGGCAAATTGACCGAAGATCTGCGCCAGCAGATCGACGGTTGCTGGGACAAGACCGCCATTGAAGATCTTCATCATCGCTTCCGGCCGAAGCGCAGAACCCGATCGAGCGAGGCAATCGACAAGGGGCTGGAACCCCTGGCGGAGTACATATGGAGCCAGGATCCGGACGCGTGGAGTCTGGAGGAACACGTTGACGTTTTCATAGATCCGGAGAAAGGAGTCGCCGACCGGCAGCAGGCCTTGCAGGGCGCTTCCGAAATCATCGCGGATTGGATTTCGGAGAACCTCGAATTGCGCAAAGCACTGCGGGAACTGCTGTGGCAGGAGGGGTTCGTGGTTTCCACGGTAGTCCCCGCCAAGGCGGAACAGAAGACCAAGTACAACATGTACTACGATCGCCGCGAGCCCGTGGCCTCGATCCCTTCGCATCGTGTCCTGGCGATTCGAAGAGGAACGAAGGAAGGGATTCTGACTTCATCGATCCAGTGTGACTCCGCCAAGGCGCTCCAGTTGATCACGGATCTCATCACGCGGGATCGCGAATCCGCATTCGCGCCCGTTCTGGAAGTGGCTGCCCGCGACAGCTACAGCCGTATCCTGCGGCCTCTGATCGAGACCGAAGTCCGCGCCCAACTGAAGGAGCGCGCGGACGGGGAAGCCATCCGGGTTTTCCAGGAAAACCTCGAAAACCTGCTCCAGTCGCCGCCCGGCGGCGCCATCCCCGTCATTGGTGTGGATGCCGGTAAGACCGATGAGTGCCGGCTCGCCGCGGTGGACCAGCAGGGCAAATTTCTGGAAGAAGCCGTCGTATATCCGAGGCCTCCAAAGAGCGACATCGAGGGCACCAAGACCGCAATCCTCGACCTGATACGCAAGCACAATATCAGTGCGGTGGCGATCGGAAGCGGGCCAAGCGCGCGCGAAACGGAAAAGATTCTGCGGCAGATCCTGGCGGACGAGAAGATGGATAACATCGTGGTGGCCACCGTGAATGATGCCGGGGTGGTCGTCTACTCCTCGTCCCGCATCGGGAGAGAGGAATTCCCCGAACTGCCCATCGCAGCGCGTTCCGCTGTGAGCATCGCGCGCCGGCTTCAGGATCCGCTGGCCGAACTCGTGAAGATCGATCCCAAATTGATCGGGGTGGGGCAATATCAGCACGATGTTGATCAAAAGGAGCTTCACCGGCGCCTGGTTCAGACCGTTCAGTTTTGTGTCAACAGGGTCGGAGCCGACCTGAATGCCGCAAGCTTCTCGCTGCTGCGTTACATTTCGGGAATCAGCGACCGCATGGCGCGGAGAATCGTCACCTGTCGCGGCTCCAACGGGCCGTTCGGCACGCGAACGACCCTCTTGTCGGTGCCGGGCCTTGATGAGGCCACATACCAGCAGGCATCAGGATTTCTACGCATTCCGAACAGCGAGGTTCCCCTGGACCGCTCCTGGATTCATCCCGAGTCCTACCCGATCGTGGAAAGAATGGCGGCTAGCCTGAATGTAGGCGTTGCGGATCTGATCGGCAACAGGGATTTGATCGCTTCGCTGAAGTTCGAGGAACTCGTCGACGAGAAGGCAGGCATGCCGACACTCGAGTTTATTCGCGAAGAGCTGCTTGCGCCGGGAAAGGATCCGCGCGGCATTTTTGCGCCGCCTAGATTCCGGGCTGAGGTCAGAGACATCGCCGACCTGAAGGAAGGCATGACGCTGGAAGGAAGCGTCACCAACGTGACCAATTTCGGTGCATTCGTCGACATCGGCATCCACCAGGACGGCCTGGTTCACCTCAGCCAGATGTCAAACCGCTTCATCCGCGATCCACGCGAGGCCGTCAAGGTCGGCGACCTCGTCCAGGTGAAGGTCATTTCCATTGAAGTGGAGACCAAGCGGATCGGGTTGTCGATGAAGGCACTGCTCCCCGCTATCCCAAGGAGGCGCAAGAAGCCCCGGCGGCGGCCCCAGCACTCACAGGCTGCGCCTGCAGCCAGTGCGGCCGCAAGCGGATCGGCTGAGGCGGCGGAAGGTGCGCCGGTCGAAAATCCATCGGCGGAAACGATCCCATCCCTTCCCGTGAACCGCGCGCCTGCGTACCAGCGCGCGCGCAGGAGAAACGACCCTCCTGGCAGGAGGAGGGATGCTCCGCCCAGGCGGAACGATGTCGCGCCCGGAGGACCTGTGCCTCCCCCGCCTGTCCCCGAACCAGACCCGGAACCCAAAGGGCCCGAGCCTACACTGCAGGAGAAGATCGCCATCCTGCAGTCAAAATTCAAGGGAATCAACTAGGAAGATCGGGAAACTTCGAAATGCGCGAATAGCTTTTTCGGGCGTGTCGCAGGTCCTGCCGTTTCCGGCTAGAACTTGAGGACAACCACTGTGGGCATACCCTTCGCCTGCGGCAGGATCAGAGTAAAACCTTTCGCACCCGCAGGCTTCTCGGTAACAGCAAAATAGAGGAACTTGTCACGCCCGGATAGAGGAGGCACAGGCTCCAGTGAATGGGCCTTGTCGGCAAAATCCTTTTCGACCAGCGCCTTCTCATGTTGAGAAAGATCACCTGCACCACCACCGGCACCCGGGACCAGGACGATGTCAACTCCCGAGCGGATATACGGCCCATAGGTCCCATTGGGATAACGCCGGTATCGGGGGTCGTTCGGATCGTAGCGAGGGTCGGTGTTCCGAGGGTCCGTACGGGGGTCGACAGGAGGATAGCGCCGATATCTGGGATCGTTCGGATCGTTACGTGGATCATTCGGATCGATCCGGGGATCAAGCCTCGGGGCAACTCCCACCGGACTCTGATCCCGGGCTTCCGCCGTGACCACCAGACCTTTGAGAACCGCTTGCGCTACCGCGTCCGGCGCCACCAATGCAACCTCTCGACCCGAAGGATCCACCAGCTGCAATCGTTCCAGCGGCAGCATCACCTCACGGTGTTCCCGGTTGAAGATGGCAAGACGAAGGGCGACGACGTGAGCCGGTATCAACTCCTTATAGAAGTAGCTCTTCTGTTCCTTCCCGTCGATGACCAGGTCAGCGGCATAAGTGACTTCGCCGACCGTCAGGCGAGTCTGAAATTGTTCGGGCTTTTTCGGCTTTACCAACTTGACTCTGAAACCAGCAAAAGCCGTGCTGGCAAGGAGGAGGCTCACAAGAATAGCGCATGCTTTTTTCATGGCACCTCCGTGCAACCAGACCGACGCACAGTGCCTCTGTCGGCTTTTCCGCTGGTGCTCGTCATGATGATAAGCCTTCTCCCGCCCGAAATTCAATCAGGGTTTCGACCACGAAATAGCCGGAGCACACGAGACCATCATTCCTGTGTTTCGTGTGTTTCACCGTTTCCTGAAGCGCCCCCTGGATTGCGATCTCATTTCTGATGAAGTGGGTCGTGTTTTGAGGTATATTGCCGCAAACGACATCTTTCTCCCATGGGCTTTACGCCTGCGTTTGAGAGCACGTCCGCCGGATTTTTTCCGGGGGCGTGAAATGTATGTGCAGCAAGAAAGGAATTGCACCCTGGTTTTCATGTTCGCACTGTCGTACGTCTGGCCAAATACGGTTGCACCCAGGCTGGTCCTCGGTGGTTGCATGATGAAGGGCCGACGCAAAATTCTTCCGATCTTCGTGACCTGGCTTCTGGCGCTGGCATGCGCTCAGAGTCTGCCGGGACAGGACGAGAGAATCGTCACACAGGAAGAGGTCAAGAAAGCTGCGCAGCCCGGTTGGCTGTTGCCCCTCCACATAATCTCCTATCCTCATCACCTTATTTCCTCCGGAATGGAACGCGGCCTCATCAGTGTGGAAAAGCACCGCCTGCGGGAGCGCTGGCAAATATATCTCGACGCGTTGCGCAGGCGCGGGATCCTGCCTGTGTTCGGAGGAACGGGAGAAGGAACCGGCTTCGGAGGCGGGCTCACATACTTGGCTGGGGCAGAGAAGAAGAGCCAGTTCCGCATGGATCTGAACATCACGACCACGAACTACGAAGAGTTCGATCTGTCCGTGGCGGAGGTTCTGGGGCCGAGCAAGCTGTATCTCGAGGGTTCATACCAATGGCGGCCACAAGAGAATTTCTACGGGCTGGGGCACAGCTCGCTGGAGGGCCAGCGCACCAACTTTGCCCTGCGCCAGACCTGGACCGGTGTGCGATACGAAGTTGTTCCGGTTCGATGGGTGCAGGCCGGCACCGAATACAAGTGGGCCTGGCTGACGGCACTCCCGGGAACAAATCCGGCATTTTCATCACCCGACGTGTACTTCCCGAATCTTCCCGGCTTCGGTACCCAGACCAGGCTGCAAAGCGTGGGCACGTATCTAGCCTTGAATGCCCTCCGCAGAGAGTATCAGCTCGGAGGCTCTCTTCATCTGGGCGCCTCCTACCAGAAGGGGCTTGGAAGGAGCAACCTCCTCAAATATTACAGCTATGAAATCCAGATGGAGGGGCGGCTGCCCCTGGCTTCGGAGCGCAGCGCACTTGTCGGTCAGGCCAACCTCGAGTTCACTCGCAGAAGCGCCAACAGCGATCCGATCCCATTTTATCTCTTGCCGCATATCGGCGGCTCATCGACCTTGCGCGGCTTTCGACTGGATCGCTTTTACGGCACCAACCTCTTCCTGCTTTCCCTGGAGTACCGCTACCGTCTGCATCCTAATCTCCAGGCAATTCCTTTCTTCGATGAAGGCCAGATTTTCGACCAAACCTCCGATCTGACCTGGCTGAACTGGCACCGGAATTACGGCCTCGCATTTCGCTACCGTGCAGGGGTTGATAAAGGCACGGTAGTGCGCGTCGAGTTTGGCCACAGCAGCGAAGGCTTTCAGTTCCACGTTTCTTTCGGCGATCGGGTGCGACCACCGCTGTGGGGCCCGATTCGCTACGGAGCCTACAAGCGATGAAGGTGCGCAGGGTGTTGGTCTGGGCTCTGGCGGCTTTGTTGCCTGCGGCCGTTTCGGCCGGTTCGAAACTGAGACTGCGCCCGCCGCTACAGACCGACCATGATCAATCCGCCATCAGCAAGCCCAGGGAACGCCAGGTTTCGGAGATCCATGCCATCCTATACAACACCTGGCTGCGTCATTTAAGCCCGGAATACCAGGCTTCTCGTGCCGCCGATCCCGGGGCTCTGAATGTAAATGCCTGGGACGAAGTCCCCGGTTCCAGCTGGTTCGCCAATCGGATGGGACTGAGATCACTGTCATTCACGGAAATAGAAGCCGGGCTCGAGGGTGAGACCCCAAAGCCCGGAACCTGGACGGTCACAAAAATCGGCGATGAGGGCTACACGCCAAAGATCGACGTGGCCGACGGTGCAGGTCGCACGTACGTCCTGAAATTCGACCTGCCGGCCGCACTCGAACGCAACTCGGCTGCCGAGCGCATCTGCACTCTAATCATGCACGCGGCCGGTTACAACGTCCCGCACAACAGCATCGTTTATTTCCGTCGCGAGGATCTGCGGTTGGGCGAGAAGGCGAAATATACCGATGCGCTCGGCAAAAAGCAGCCTCTGACACCCCAGGTATTTGAGTCACTCATTCAAAAACTCAAGCCAATGCCCGATGGCAGGTACCGCGGCCTGGCCAGTCTCTATCTTTCCGGCCCGGCTGTCGGTCGCTTCGTCTATACGGGGCGGAGAAAAGATGATCCGAACGATTTGATACCTCATGAGCTGCGGCGTGAGTTGCGCGGGCTGCGGGTAATTGCCTCCTGGATCAATCATGTCGACGTAGGCGACAAGAACGCTCTCGATGTGTTCATCGCCGGCCAGGATGGGCGCGGGTACGTCCGTCACTACCTGCTCGATTTCGGCTCGACCATGGGCAGCGGCGACTTCATCAACGGCCCCTACCGGGTGGGGCACGAGTACATCTTTGACGGGTCTGCAATCGGCAAATCTTTTGTCACACTCGGCACCTGGCGGAGGCCCTGGGACGTGCGCGGCGAGATTCCTTATCCGGAGGTCGGCTATTTCCAGGCAGAACTCTTCGATCCGGCCGCATGGAAGCCCAACTATCCGAATCTTTCCTTTGAGCGGATGGACGACTCCGACGCCTACTGGGGGGCCAAGATCGTTACCGCGTTCACCGATGATACGATTCGACGCCTGGCTGAGGCCGGGGAATACACGCGCCCTGAAGTCACCCGGTACATCGCCGACGTGCTCAAGAAACGTCGCGACGCGATCGGCCGATACTGGTTTGACAGGATTACGCCTCTCGAGGGATTTGCTCTGGCGCAAGACGGCTCGAATTACCGGCTATCGTTCCGGGATCTGGCAGTTGAGCGCGGATACGCTCTCCTGGACAACCGCATATACCGAATCCGGCTGGAGAATGCTGACGGCAGGAGACTGGCAGCCGATCTCCTTAACCCGCAGGGACAACAATACGTGGACGTGCCGGGCGTAACGCTGAAGGACGGAGGGCCCGGTGTCAAGCCCGATCGTTACGGTCGGATTCCGGTTGCACGCCTGGTCATCCAGGCCGGCAGCAGTGGAAATGCCCAAGCTCTGCCGGTTGAGGTTGTCCTAGGCTACGCTGACGATCGGACGCACCTCGCGGTGCTCGGTTGGTATCACGCCCCGCATCAGTGATCGATGCCCCGTGCAAAAAAGAAATCCGGCAGGCGGGTTTCCTGAAGCCTGCCGGTTGCCGTACAAGCTGGCCAGATACAGCACAAGACAGGAAGCCGGTCCAATCCACTACTGGATCACGATAGGAACACGCCGGAAGAGGTTTACGTCGGCGATCGTATCCCGCACGTGGATCTGAAGAGTGTAGGTGCCTTTCTTGAGACTCTTCAACGGCAGGGATATCGCGACGGTTGCCTCTCCTTTTCTGTCCTCGGTTGGCAGTGCTCCCCTGGCCCCGGCTGCCTGGCCTCCCCTGGCCCCGGCTGCCTGGCCTCCCCTGTCACCGCGGCCCATGCCCCTCATGCCTCCGGGTCCCCCGAATCCCGCGCCTCCCCTGCCGCCAAATCCCGTAAACGCCGTTTCCTTCGTCCAGTCCTGCACCAGTTCGGGCTGCGACTCCAGGATTTTGGTGTTGTCCTTGAGGAGCATCAAGTAGGTCTCGATGGAAGGCTTCTGGGACTGTGGGTCCGCCGCCGCGCCATACACCTGGAAGAAGATGTATACGGTTTGCCGATTAAGGAAGACGTTGCCGATGCTCGGCACGACCTTCCGGTTGCCAATCACAAGGGGATCGTACGCGATGCCAAGCTCCTGGAATCTCCGCATCATGCCCTGATGCGCAACACCCGAACCGGCGTCTCCCCTGGCACTCATGAGCTGGCTGCCCAACACAATAGAGCTGGTATCAAGCTTCTTGAGATCCAGCGTCGGCACGCTGATCGGCTGTTCGAAGCCTCCCAGTTTCCCGGTACCATTGTCGCGCACCAGGAACTTGAGCCTATAGTCGCCGGGACGGAGCTGAAACCCGGTCGAATAGAAAATCCCTCCGGACTTGATCCTTTCGGCCTTCTCCGCGGGGAGCCGCACCTGAACTGCATCCCGCGCCACTCCGGTGACTCTTCCCTTGAGATCTGCAACCTGCGCTACAAATTCGAATTTGCCCTCCTTGTTGGCGCCCTTGTCTTCAAATTTCAGGCCATCGCCGTCGAGCTCGATCGAGATCGGCACGAGGGTGGTACTGTTGTCCTTCCGGAAATAATCGGCCTGCAGAATCACCGGCACATCCGCAAAGGGGCGGTCCACATTCATCGCCTGCTGAAGCTGCAGATCGCGTTCCTGCTGGGTGAGCTGGCCGAAGGCCTTCGATGCAAAATATCCCGGCCTGTGCTCTACCCTCAGGTCGGGTCGGGTCACTTCGACTCGAATCTTGCGGTATTTGCCATCCTCCTTCGCGTTCGTGCTGAAGTAGCCCACCACGTAGTAAATATGCGTGTCGTTTTGCACCTGCTTGATGGCCAGGCTCAGGTCGTTCGAGTCGGTAAAAGCCTGGCCGCCCGTGTCGTGCGCCAGTGTCGTCAGCGTCTCCTGAGAACTGGAGAGATTCGATCTCTGGCGCATCATGGCGGCGCCGCTGAACATACCCCTGCCGCCCGCGCTTCTCGCGGACGCTCCTCCGCCGGGCGGCAGAGCAACCAGCCCCCGGCTATCCACAGTGTAGATGGACATGTTCGAACGATTGGCATTGTCCACGGTGGATCGGATCTGAGCATTGTTCTCGACACCGGTGGTCGTTACGCCGCTCGAGAAATAGAGCAGCGATTTGCGCTCGGGAAACTCACGGTACATTTTCGCCAGCGTTTCCAGGGCGGACAGCCGCCGGTCGGTATTGAAAATATTGAATTGCATGGTGTCGGGCACAAAAACATCGTCGGAAGTATCAGGGTCACTCAGATCTTCCACCGCCGCATCTCCCGAATCGGGCGATGAGATCGCATCGAGAGTTTTAAGCAAGACATCGCGGTCGTTCGTGAAATCCTGGACAAGCTGCAATGCGCTGCTGTAAGTGGCGATCGCCATGAGATCCTGAGGGCCGGATTGTTTGGCAATGAACTCATGCGCCGTATCCACCGAGCGGATTAGATCCTCCGTTCCCAACGAGCTCAGGTCGAAGAATAATATGACCAGCCTCTTGCCTTCCAGATCCTCCTTTTTCGGCGGTTGGTCAGGGTTGAGCGCAAGGTTGACGACCGGAGCAGGCGGTTTCGTCGTCTCTGGGGATCCGGGAGCCGCGACCACCGCCGGCTGGGGGCCGACCGGCACATTCTCTGCGGAAAAGGTGACGATCTCCTGGGGCACATTGTCTTCGTAGACCTTGAAATCGCTCTTCGTGAGGTCGCCAAGCAAGTTCCCTTTCCGATCGCGGACGGTCACGTCGACCACCACCAGGTCGGATTCAACTTGAAAAGTCGGCCTCTGGGTGCGGACGGGTTGTACGGGTTGCTGCGGCGCTTGGGAAAACGCCAGAACCACCATAGTACCAAGCAGGCATCCCAGACAAAGAAGCGGCAGTCGGCCTAATTTAACTCTATGTTCACTCATCCGGCGGATATTGGACATGGTTCGCGCCTCTAGAAGTTGATCCTTAGATTCATAGTCATCGACCTCATCGGGCGGATACCGGTCACTTGCCCGAAGTTAAGCGCATTGATGGTTGTGCTCACGCCTGCCCAATTGGGATGATTGAGGAGATTCTGAACCTGCCAGCTGAAATCAATCCTGCGGTTGTTCTCGTCGAGGCGGAAGTTTTTGTGGATCGAAAGGTTCAGCATGTTGGTTCCTGGACCCGTGATGGTATTGCGTCCGGCATTTCCATAGGAACCCGAGGGAATGGCGAAGGCCGCGGTATTAAAAAAAGCCAGGAGCGTGCGGTCACCCCAGGGAATGAGAGGCGAAATTTCCGTGGCGTCTGCACGCAATGAATTGTAGAGCGCCGAGCTGGAACTGCCGCCACTGCCGGTATAACGCGCAGTCATAGGCGATCCGCTGCCAAGCGTAAAGGTGCCGTTGATGTTCCAGCCGGCGATGAAATTGAGCACTTTGGGCGAGGCGCTCGCAAAAAACCTCCGGTTCTGGCCCATAGGGAGCTCATAGCTGAAGGTGGTTTGGAAGTTGTGCCGCTGATCCTGACTGCTCAGAGCACGCTCCGCAGCCAGGTCGGCGTCATTCTGCGCCACCCCGGAGGGGACATCATCGACACTCTTGGACAGCGTGTATTGGTTCTGAACATTAAAGCCATGGGAAAAGCGGCGAACCAGTTGGAAGTTGACCGCATGCAGAATCGAACTGCCGCCGTTGGTCTGGAAGGTGAAGTTGCCGGCGTTGCCGGTGCGATTGGGAGCCCGCATGATACCGAGGCCCGTCCCCTTGGAGCCCATATAGGTTACGGTTAACACATAGAGCCGCGAGATCTGGGTCTGGACATCGAAGTTCCATTGCTGCACATAGGCCGGCCTGTAGTTCGGGTCGATCGCGTATGTGTTGAGAATGGTTATGCTGGGATTGGTCGGGAACCCGTTTTGCAGTGTTAATGGATTCGATGGGCTGGTGGGCAGGTTTTGAGTGACGGCAAACGGCGGCTGATTCACAAGCTGGCCGACGACAGACGAATAAGCGGAACTGTCATTGAACAGCCCGTAGCCGGTCCGGATCACGAATCTGGACCTCGCGGTCGGCCTCCAGGCAATACCGATGCGGGGGCCGAAGTTGAGCCTGTCCGGATTCACAAGTGACCTGGAGAAAAACTGGCCGCTCAGAGGTCCGGTCTGGTCGGGAAATACTTGCGCTACGGAGGTGAAACCCGGAGCCGCATCCAGGCTGACAAGACGATTGTATTTCTCAAACGAAGGCCCGTTGTACTCGTAGCGCAAGCCCAGATTCAGCGTCAGATTGGAGCGCGCCCTCCAGTTGTCCTGGATATAAAGACTGAAGGTGCGGTTTCTGAGATAGGTGGCGTTACCCCAGGGATTCGTGATGGGATCGGCATAACGCCGCGATGTGGAATACGGCAACCCGAGCAGAAAATCAGCGAAGTCGTTACCGGTCCCGGCAATCTGGCGCCCATGGGAGTCAAGGCCCGCAGTGGCATAGCCGTTGAACGTGAATGTACCGCGGGCATTGCTGTCGCTGTGCGTATTGCGCTGGAGCCAGCTGATATCTCCGCCTATCTGAATGCTGTGCTTGGATCCCATCCTGTTGAGACCGCTGGAAACCGTAAACGTCTGATTGCGGTTGAGAGAAGGCGCGGCCAGTGACAGATCACCATAGTTGGTGAGGTTGATCGCAGGAGGCCCATAGTTGATGGGCTCCCGGGAAACACCGGTGATTCCGAGCGCACCTTCCACGTCCTGAGTGTAGGCAAAAGCATTGGTGCCTTCCGTGCGGGTACGGTTCAGCGTGATCCGCCAGTTCGACATGAGGCGTGCTTTCCACATGTGCGTGCCGGAAATGCCTATATTCTGAGCAGAATTGCTTCGGGTGGAATCCAGGCCGGGAAAGATCGCGCTATTCAAAGAACTGCCCCGGCGCATGGCATAGTTGACCGCAAGACTGTCCTTGGAAGTGAGCCGCAAGCCGCTCACGCTTCCCTGAATCTGGTCAGAGGTGCCAGGAAGGCTGCGTTGAATGGCATAATTGTTCACACACGGGAGGTTCACCGGACACGGCAGGTTTTGCCTTGGGATGAATGAGAGCAATCCGCGCGCAACCGGATCGATGGAATCGACTTTCGTGAAAAGCGATGAGGGATCATTTGGATTATGGTAGAGCTGAACAGGCTGTACCGCGGTGGTTCGCAGTCCCGTAATCGGGTCGATCACTACCACCTGGACCAGGCTCTGTGAGAAATCTCCCGAGCGCTCCAGATCCGTTGGAACCGTTGTAAGAACATTCTGAGCACTGCGGTTTCGACTGCCGCTGTAGGTAAAAGTCCACCCGGGTTGGCCGCCTAATCCTCCGCGGCCACCGCCTCCGCGGCCACCGCCGCCACCACCGCCGCGCCCACCCGTGGCGGCAGTCGTCCGAGGCTTGATAAAAGGAAACACTCCACCGAGGGTAATATTGTAGTTATTTCCTATCTGAACCGGCTTAGTGAGCGTCTGACCGGTCAGCGAATACGCGCGTGCATTCAATGCCGAATTACTAAAGGTTTCGGAAACGTTACCCTGAATCTTCGGCTGCTGGAAAATGGCCCCGCGCCCTCCTGGTCCAGCCATACGAAAGCCGCCACCGCCTCCGCCGGGACCACCACCTCTACCGCCGCCTCGACCGCCCGCCCCACCGCCACCGGCTCCTCCGAAGCCCGCTGCATCGCCGCCACGGCCACCCGGTCCCCCTTGTCTGCCATCCCCCGCAAACATATCCAATTGGAAACCCATCATTCTGGCCGAGTCCATCATCTGCTGGCGGAAGCCGGGATCAGCCAGATTGCCTGCATCCAGACTCGCGGAGTTGCCGTTGATCAAAAGGAGGCTGTCCTGGCGTGGGATGGTGGCCGCTTCAGCTGCAGTTTGAGCGGTATCCTGCTGAAATAATTGCATTCCAGGCAAATCTGTGGTCTGGACGGTCTGAAACGCTGCGGTGTTCTCCGCGGGCTGTCCTGTGGGATTCTGCACCGCAGCGGTTCGCGCCGCGGCCGGTCGCAGAGGTCTGGGAGGCGGTGGGGTGGATTGCAGGGAGATTGTCAGATTCCGGCTTGCCTCCATGGTGGTGTCCACCGCATCTTTGTCCACCTTCAGGAAACCCGACATTTCTATGCCAAGCTTATAGATACCTGCCGCAAGCCCCTGGAACGCAAATGACCCATCGATGTCAGTGAGAGTTTCCGTCTGAACCTGATCTCCCACAAGGAGGCGGACCGTCGCTGCCGGTATCGGCACGCCTTTGGCATCGATCACTTTACCCGCGATCAATATCGGTTCCTGGGCGTACGCAAAAACCGCCAGGAGAAGGCTTGAGAGCAAAAGACCGCGCCAAAAGGTGGAAGCATTCATAGTGGTTCTCTCATTTCCCATGTTCCCTGGACGGGTACCCTCCCGGGAACTTTGACTAAAAAGCCGGCTACGGCAGCAAGTGGGGCCGGATTCCCCACTTGCATCAGGCGAGATAGCAACAAGATATACGCAGCTTTGGACAATTCGTTACGATAAGCATAAAAACCACCTCGATCCTCAACTGCTCGTCGCAGCGGACGCGGAGGACAGCAGCGCACCCGGTGCTTTGACTGCAGGGATTCCAAACTCAGCGCTCTCCGCTACCCCTCGGCGTCCACTACGTTAGTCTATTGTTTTTGAGCAGTGCTTTCGCCTTTGAATCACCCGCGGATTGAATGTGCAGTTGACGTAACAGCGCCACCCGGCTAATCTCTGCCAGGTGGTTGGATGCCCCCTGAAAGAGGTAGGAATGGAAATACGGATCGCACACAGTCCCGATTCCGATGATGCCTTTATGTTCTATGCGCTGGCAACGAACAAGCTCCCAACGGGCGAGCTCACCTTCACTCACCGGCTGGAGGACATCGAGACTTTGAACCGCAAGGCGCTCAAAGGCGAATATGAGGTCACGGCCCTTTCATTCCACGCATATGCTTATGTATCCGACCGTTACGCGCTGCTTCCTTCCGGAGCCAGCATGGGGGATCGATACGGCCCCATAGTGGTATCGATCGAGGCGTGGGAGGCCCAGGACGTGCGCGGCCGCAAAATCGCAGTGCCGGGAACCCTAACAACGGCCTTCCTCGCGCTCAGGCTGTTTCAACCTGATTTCCGCCCTGTGGTCATGCCGTTCGATCAGATCATGGGCGCCGTGGCGCGCCGTGAGGTCGATGCGGGGCTCTTGATTCACGAGGGTCAACTCACCTACGCACAGGAGGGATTACATAAGGTACTCGATCTGGGACAATGGTGGCATGAACGGACCGGACTGCCTCTTCCCCTGGGTGGGAACGGCATCCGCAGGGATCTCGGACCGGAACGCATCCTGGAAATTTCGCGCCTGATCAAGGAGAGCATCCAATATGCTCTCGACCACCGGCGTGACGCGCTTCAGCATGCTTTGCAGTATGCGCGTGGCCTCAGCCACGGGGAGGCAGATCAGTTCGTGTCCATGTATGTCAACCGCAGGACTCTGGATTACGGCGAAGACGGACGGAGGGCGGTCCGGCTGCTTCTGAAAAAAGCGCATTCCCAGGGCTTGATTCCACACCCTGTCACTGTCGATTTTGCCGGGTAAAGGAAGGTGTCAGGCCTCGAGAGTTTGGTTTTGGCAGACATCTTTCCTTCGTTCCCGCTGAATTTATGTAGACGAAACCTCTCCGACCTGCCACCGGTTCGATTTGACACACCCGGGAAGCAGCGTTATATAGATAGAACGAATGAATTTTCAGGGGTTTGAGGAGGTAAGTGCGGTGCCGATCTACGAATATAAATGCACAAAGTGCGGCGAGATTTTCGAAGCCTTTCAGAAGATTACTGATCTTCCATTGACCGAATGCAGATTCTGCGGCGGCAAGGTCGATCAACTGATCAGCCACAGTAGCTTTCAGCTGAAGGGCTCTGGATGGTACCTCACCGATTACGCAAAGAAATCTCAGCCTTCGCAAAGTCCTGCTTCTACTTCTGATAGCCCAAAGGCGGCTGATAAGTCGGATACCGGCGGTAACAAGGGGAGCACAACAAAATCCGAGGCAGGCAAGGGCTCCGCTTAGGGGAGGCGCCGGGGCAAGCCTGGAGGCACGGCCGTGCAATTTTCATCGGGCCAAAGAAATCTGGCGATTCGAGCCATGGATGAGGCAGAGGAACACACACTTCACTATTACCGCATTCCACCCTATCGATGGCAGCAGCTGAAATACGATCTGGTAACGCGCCAGGATTCCGAGTGGGAACCTTTGCCGGATTCAGCTCTCGCACGGGTTCAGCGGCTGCACCAGATCCGCTCGTCGCGAAACACCCCATACGATTTTTATCGCATCCAGCTCAACGATCCCAGCATTTTGACCGTGGCAGTCCGGGAAAACCTGGATCCGGACCTGTACCCGTTTCTTGTCTACATCCTGACGCACGAAATGGTCCACCTCGTGAGATTGAGCACCATTCTGCCTGACGGGGGGCAACTGTCTCCTGAAGCGGAAGAGAGTCGTGTCCAGAGGGTGGCCTATCGCATCCTTTCGAACGCTGCTGACCACCGGTTGCGCCCAATCCTCTCAAGATTCTGCATCACCGACTCACTGGCAAGTCCCTACTGCGATTTCGTGCGGTCTTGATGTCCTCGATTCGATCAATACCAATTGGGAAGAGCGGGTGAGCTGTGCCACAATCTTGATACAACAAGGGGGCGGGCTTATGCCTGACGTGTTGACACATATCCTGGTGGCCGATCTGGGAGGGACGCACGCAACCGTCGCGATATTCGCTTACCGCGGCGGTGACCTTTTTGATCCTGTGAGCCAACGGACATATTCGAGCCGCGGGATCACTGATTTCCCTGCATTGCTGCAGGAGTATCTCGAAAAGGAAGGATCCCATCTCGAGCCGGCCGTCAGCAAGGCATGTATCGACTTCGCAGGTCCCGTGGAACCCGGCAGGCTGAAAGCGTTCGCGACCAATCTGGCTTGGGGATTTACGGTCGAGGAGATTCGCACGCGCACTGGGCTGTCCGAAATCACATTGATGAATGACTTCGAGGCAGTTGGTTACGGCTTCGAGATTCTAATGGCGAACAAACCGGAAGCGTTCGTGCGCTTGTCGGAGGCAGGAGAGCTGCCGCGGAATCGGGGCAGCAGGAAAACGGCTGTGATCATTGGCGCGGGTACGGGTTTGGGGACCAGCATCATGATCCTTGACTCTAAGATCGGACGATTTCGCCCCATCCCCGGTGAGGGGGGGCATGCGGACTTCGCTGCCGTTGAGGAGATTGAGTTCAGGATCGCCCAGTGGATCCGCCGCAACCGGAACCACTCGCCGCTCAATCCGATTGATTGCGAGAAAGTGGTCAGCGGGCCCGGCATCGCGAACATCTACCAGGCATTGTGGGAACTGGAACCTGGAAAGGGGAGCCGGGCGGTGTTTGACGAGGTCTCGATGGCGGACGCTTACGACCGCCCCGCCATCATCGCCCGGAATGCACACGCGGAGGATCTCTGCAGGCGCACTCTGGACATATGGGTGCGATGCTATGCCCGCGCGGCCAAAAACAGTGCCGTCTTCCCGCTGGCCCCGGGAGGTGTTTTCCTTGCAGGTGGCGTTGCCGCCAAGGTTCTGTCCGAACTGCAGACCGGACGGTTCATGGAAGAGTTCACGCGATGCGACGTTCCCGGCATCCGAGCACTCCTGGAGCATACGCCGGTTTTCGTGATCACGGACTACGGGATCGGGCTCTATGGTTGCGCTAGTGTAGCTTTGAATCCGGCACAGCTGGACTGAGGCCGTTCTCGTCGGGATCGGAGTGCATCATCTGCGAAGCGACTTCAAGCGTGCGCGTCAGCGCTTCGCCGCTTTCGCAAGTCGCGTAGCCGAAGTTCATCTGAAGGCTGCGCGCTTTTTCCCCTTGTACAACTTTCCATCTCTCGAAGGCAGCGCGCAATCCTGCCGCGCGTTCAGACACCCTCCCCTCGGGTGTTCCCGAGAGCAGCACGAGAAGCCCGGTGTCGTCGTAGGACATTATGGATTCCTTGCCTTCCAGACTGGAGGAAAGCGAACTCCGGATGCTCTTGATCATTTCCCTGTCCGCCAACATCCTTCGGGCGGAACCGTCACTCTCGAAGTTGAGCAGGACGACGGAGAGAACCCCCTCGTTTTCCTCAGCAGAGGGCTGGGGCCGGGGCTCATGCAGAGCTTCAACATGCCTGTTGCGCCGGGCGGTCAGCAACCACAGGTGGGCAACCGTGGAGGCCAGAATCTTCAGCACGCGCGTGTGATTGTGATTGAAAAAGTGCGGCAGCGAGTGGCTCAGAATCAGCGCGCCCAGGGGCCTGTCGTGCACAACGATCGGGAGGCAGACCAGGGAGCGCACGACACTTGGGAAATCGACCGTGTTGAAGCGGGCTTCCCGATAGACGTCCCCGATATTCAGGTAGTCAGCTCCCTCGTCTGCCAGGCCTGCGACAACCCGGGCGAATTCGGGACTGCCAAGGAGGGTGGCATGGGAGTGGCTGAAGAGGAACTTCTGCTGCTCGCGGATCCCCTCAAAATAGAGAGGTCCACCTTCCCACTCATCTCTCGAGCGGAAAACCAGACTGCAAAACTCAGCTCCCAGGTCCTGCAGGACGCAGTCGACGATCTGCGAGCAGATCTCCTGGAAGTCTTCCTTCTCCCGGATGGATTCAACGATCCGGCACAACCCCGAGAGAAAACCTACATTTTCTTCGAGCAGACCGTTGACTTCGCTGACGGCGTTTCGATAGTTGTTGATGATCCTCTGGTAGAGATTCCTCTCTTCGGCAAAGGGATCGTCCTCCAGCGGCTCTTCTTGGCTGGCCATCATCTTCATCTCGGCGTAATTTTTGGCGTCGTTGATGAGTATGGCCTCAATTCTGGAGCGGATCTTCCCCTCTATATCCATATCCATGATCGCCTTCTTCCAGACTGGCTCATGAACTGAGCTGAAAGAACTCTTCCACGTCCGCGCGCTTGGCGCCTGCAAGAACCGACAGCGAATCGAATTCCTCCTCACCCATGTTGAGGAGGGCCCGGAGGCACGGCAGGTCTGCAGTGATCTTGTAGTCACCGTCGTAGCCGATGCCCGTCTGCTTGATCAGCATGTCTGCCATGGAGACAGCAGCCACCAGAGGAAGTCCCGCGACGCCTGGGTCGTGGTGGTGGCGCACGGCAGTAGCGAGCTCAGGGGGGAGGTTCCATTGCTTGGTGAGCATTGCCCCCAGTGTCGCATGGTCCACTCCATAAGATTGGATCTCGCAGCCACAGATGTCCGGATCCTCAGGGCCCTTATTCATGGCAAACAGCCGGCTGTAGCCGACGGAGTCTTTTTTGAAATAGACGACCTTTCCCAGATCATGCAGAAGACCGCAAAGCAGCGCAAACTCTCCCTGGGTGCGCGAGCTGCGCTTGGTCCAGATCTCCTGGGTCATCAATCCGACTCCAAACGAGTGCATCCAGAGCTGGTAGATGTGCCCGGCCTCGTCTCGAAGCCCCTTGGTGAAAGACTCGAAGATGCTCACACCTATGGCCAGGCTTTTCACCAGGTTGAGCCCAAGCAATGTAATGGCGTGCGCTATGGTCTTGACCTCGCTGCGAAATGAGTAGAAGGCCGAGTTTGACAGCTTGAGAATGCGGACCGAGAGCGAGGGATCGTGCAGGATTAATTCCTCTAAACGCTGTGCCGAAGCACAATTATCATCCACCAGCTGCAGGATCCTGGATAGTACGATCGGGACGCTGGGCATCTCGAAGTTTCGGTCTATCCGGATAGGTGCGGATTCTTTGATTGCTTGCATATATTTTATCTCGCTCGCAATGGGGGAGATCCGGCGCACGTACACCGTGCCGGGAGCAGGACTGCACCGCTCCTGCTCTCTACTCTTCGATAAACTTCGGAGAAAGCTTTAGTCTTTCATATACTTGCCCCTCTCAGTGATCTCGGCCCATAACCGCCGGAACCAGCCGCGTGCCGGGCGAGTTTTCACCAAGGGCAGACCATCGCAGGGAAAGCAGAAAGATCTCATGTAAAATACCAGTTATCCGTGGCAGGTTTTAGGAACATGTGGATGGGCGGCCGGGGGGAGACGACCCTCACCCCACACCTCCCTCCTTCCAACTCGAGAGGTGACCATTGAACTTGCGCATGCGACCTCGTATCGGCGTAATGGGGCCTTCGGAGTGCTCACTTCGTGCCCGCGAACTGGCCCGCGAAGTCGGAGTTCTCATCGCCCGCCGGGGAGGCATCCTGGTCTGCGGGGGCGGCCGGGGCGTCATGGAGGCGGCCGCAGCCGGCGCCAAAGAGGCCGGCGGAATCACCCTGGGGATCCTGCCGGGATCAAGCGCGTCTGAGGCAAATCCCTATATCGACATCCCGATCGTGACCGGATTGGGCAATGCCCGGAATGTCATAAATGTTTTAACGAGCCACGCGATCATCGTCGTACACGGGGCTTATGGAACCCTTTCGGAAATCGCGCTGGCGTTGAAGTGCGGCACACCCGTTGTGGCCTTGGAGACGTGGACGGTGATTCCGCCGGCAGGAGAGGCGCCACCAGTGATCATTCAGGCTCCCACTCCTGAGGAAGCCGTCTCGGCAGCGTTTGCATCCGCGAAAATCATATCGCCGAGACGCTGAGGCTCGAAGATGCCGGGCGCTTGAGACTTACAGGATCGGACTCTTGCCACCCCTGCGGTGCGGCAACTTCACCGAGAGGCTGGCAGCTTTCCCTCTGCGATCAGACGGAGAAAATCACTTGCGGTCACGATTCCGAGAACATGGTGTTCGGCATCGACGACCGGCAGACATCCGACATGATTATCCAACATCAGCCGCGCGGCCTCCGGCACGGTCATTTCCGGTCTGCCGGTAATGACGCGGCGCACCATAATCACATTCAGGTGGTGGTGCAGGGTCTCGCGATCGGAATTGTTTTCCATGATCGTACCCAGACGATGGCTGATATAAAAGCGCAGATCACGATCCGTTACCAGCCCCGCCAGCCTCTCCTGGCTGTTCAAGACCGGAAGGTGCCGGATACGATGCTGGAAGAGAATGGTCATGGCCTCCCCCAACGTACTGTCCATCTCCGCCCGTATGACGTTTTGCTGCATGATGGACTTGAGCCGGACCGGCTCTTCGGTTTCCGTTGGCATAGGACTTGATCTGTCCTGCTCGTTGTCTTCCATGTTCAGCCTCGAAGAGATGCCTGGCGGCAGATTCGTCGCATTCAAGCTGGAGCGATCCCGATGATATCATGGTCTCAAGGCAACGGCGGTCTTTCTCGCAGAAGTCGGAGAGATCCAGGGCTGCCCCGCATAAAATCGGCTCTTGATTCGGCCGGGGCCGCCATGGCATCATTGCGGCCAACCCACGCATATCCCCTCGTCTCCGTGTGTTTGCCAGTGGAGGGCGTACATGCCAGAGCCAAGACTGAAAGACACGGCCTTAGATCACAGGAAAAAGGCGGACCGCCTGCGCACCAACGTTGCCGTCATAACTCTTTCGAACTCCCGCTCGGCAAAAGATGATGAGTCGGGCGACATGATCCAGAAGTTGTTGGAGGAAAGCGGCCACAGCGTCGGGATCCGGAAGCTGATCGCGGACAACCGCACAGTGTTGCGCGCAACCCTGCGTGAGCTGTCGAGGCAGAAGGATGTGAATGTCATCATTACTACCGGCGGCACCGGAATATCTTCCACGGACATCACGATCGAAACCGTCAAGGGTATGCTCGAGAAGGAACTCCCGGGATTCAACTCGTTGTTCATGCTGCTGAGCTTTCCGCAGGCGAAGAGCGCGTCCATGCTCTCACGGGCTTTGGCCGGCACCCTGAAAGGAAAAGCAGTCTTTTGCCTCCCCGGCAGCCCCCGCGCATGCAAGCTGGCGACGGAGGCACTCATCCTCCCCGAGCTTAGACATATGATCATGCTGTTGGGGAGTTGATGCCCGTGCTTCGTTCCTGCCGGCTTTTTCTCTTCGACCTCGACGGCACCCTGATCGATTCCCGGAAAGATATCGCGCGTGCTCTGAATTCCGCCCTCGCCAGGATGGGAAAAACCGCACTCTCGATCACCGATGTGATGCGTTTCGTCGGCGACGGCGTTGAAACCCTGATCCGGCGCGCATTGCACGAGGTCACGGGCACTGAGCCCGACGGCGTTCAGGTCGACATCGGCATGACCCTGATGATTGAGGAATACGGAAACCATCTCGTCGATTCGACCTGCCTGTATCCGGGCGTTCGCGAAACGCTGGCGGCTCTGCACCCGGCCAGGCTGGGATTGATCTCGAACAAACCAGAGATGCTGTCTCGACGTATACTTTCCGCCTTTGATCTGCTGGACCGCTTCTGCGTAGTGTTGGGCGGTGACAGTTTGCCGCAGCGCAAGCCGGATCCGGGCCCCATCCTGGATGCCATGTCACGCTGCCGTGCCTTGCCCGCGGAGACGGTTATGGTGGGAGACAGCCCTACTGACATTTTTGCCGGAAAAGCGGCCGGCGTGATCACCTGCGGCGTATCAGGCGGCTTCCGAAGCCGCGAAGAGCTTCAAGCCGCCGGCTGTGATGTGCTCATTGACCACTTCGCCGAGATCACGCAGCATTTCTGCGCAATCCGCGACTGAAGGCGCGTGGATCGTCAGCCTGGTAGCCGCTGGCAAATCTGCAAACTCGAAATACACGAGGCACACGAAAATCTCTCCCGTGTGTTTCGTGTATTTAGCGGTCCCGCAAGGCGACTTGAAAGACGATCTCAGCTGGATTATTTTTTGACCGGTTTGACCGTGACGCTGGAGACAAAGCGCTTGAAGCCTCCGTAGGTGACTGTCTCTTCCACGCGCACGCGTCTTGGGGTGGGCTTGGTGTACTCAATCACACTGTCGGCATGGCTCCAGACAGGAAACCAATACTTCTTGTCCACGAGCTGCCGGATCGTCTCAAATTCCGGGAATTGGGGACTGTCTTTTTGAGGAACAACCTTCCCCACGGTGCGGACGATCTGGAGATCCGTGTCGTCGATCCAGATTCTCCCCTGAAAATAGAGCTTTCCGTCCGCTATCGTTTTCGGCTTCACTGAAAAGACGTGGGTGTCCAGTTCGTCGATTCGCTCCTTGCCCTCGTAGTTTAAGTTGTAGAATGGGAGATCCTTGGTGGTCAGGGCGAAGGGCTGATAGTTGGTGATGACATCCTGGTCGTCGGAGGTCCACAGCACACTGCGCAGGTGCCCCGTTCTTTCGATCAGCTTGATATCCCGAGTGCCGTTATCGAGGAAGACGACCTCGAAAACCATCGTCATGGCTTCGTCGGAAGGGACGCCATCGTCAGTAAGCACCTTTACCGTGGCCACCTGCTTATAGTAATACTGGTTCCAGGCTTCGAGAAACTGTGTCTCCTTGGCCGTGAACGCTCTGATAATCTCCTCGGGCGGAAGATCTTTCTTTGCCGGTTTCTGATCCTGCTTCTGCGCCGCGGACAGCACGGCGAACATCATAGCGACGACAACTGCCGCAAAGCGTGACCTCACCATTTTCCCTCCCAAGAACGGGGGTTAGCCCGCTAATATTGGGATGTCGCAATCCCGCATTTCATGTGGGGAGTTCCTGCTTGTTCCAGACTAATATTAACGGCCAGACCCCGGGGATGTCCATGCTGAACAACGTCGTGATCATACTCGTCGGCACGAAATACGCCGGCAACATAGGCGCCGCGGCCAGAGCCATGCACAATATGGGACTCAGCCAGCTGCGGCTCGCCGCCCCAGAGTGCAGGATCGATGAGGAGGCCCAGCGGATGGCACGCATCGGCAATCCGGTGCTGGCCTCGGTGCGGACCTTCCACTCCCTGGGCTCTGCCCTGCGTGGTGTCCGCCTGGTTGTGGGCACCACCGGCAAGAGCGGCGGCAACCGGGAGCAAACCGTCAACGCCCGCTCCCTGGCGCCCCTGATCCTGTCGCATGCAATCCGTAGAAAGGTCGGCATTGTCTTCGGACCGGAGGATACCGGCCTGATCGATGACGACCTTCTGCGCTGCCAGATGCTCCTGCGTATCCCGACGCAGCCCCAAGCCCATAGCATCAATCTCGCCCAAGCCGTTATGATTGTGAGCTATGAGCTCTTCATGGGACACCTGGAGTGTGAACCCGTGCGCGTGCCGGTCCTGGCGACCTTGGAACAAGTCGAAGCCATGTACCAGCAGTTGGAATCGGCTCTCCGCACCATCGGCTTCCTGCAGGATGAGAACGCGCGCCATATGATGTTCCGAATGCGCCGCCTGCTGGGCCGGACTGCTCTCCAACACTCGGATGTGGGCATTATGCGCGGAATCGCGCGACAGATCGCGTGGTTCGGCTCGAAATCCAAGCCGACGGAATAATGACCAAGAGCCCGAGACGCCGCCGCAGAATCCGGATTTCCTGACGGGATTTTCGCATCTGACATTCGTAAAGCGAGTTGTGCTAGAATGACCATTCTCTTTGGGCGATAGCCAGGTAGGCGCACGCGGTCAGGGCCGACGGCGTCGAGGTGTTTTCCCCCTCCGCTTGGGGGCGCCGGCGGAAGTTTTCCATAAATGCTTGATTCCATTACAAGTTATTTTGTCGGACTCGACCCCGGCTATCTCTGTCTCGCATTGTTCCTCTGCGCTTACGTCGAAAACATTTTCCCCCCTATCCCGGGCGATACTGTTACGGTTTTTGCTGCCTATCTGCTCGGCCGATCCAATCACAGCGCCGCAGGCGTCCTCATCGCCACCACGGCCGGAAGTTCGGCCGGTTTCATGACATACTATGCGTTGGGCCGCTTGATTCACCCGGAATATTTCTCACGCAAGAACTTCCGGTTTCTTCCCGCCTCGAGCATCGAGCGCGCCGGGAACTGGTTCCGACGTTACGGATACTGGATCGTTCTCCTGAACCGATTCTTCTCAGGGGTGCGCTCGGTCATTTCAATCGTAACGGGCATGTCCAGGCTCCCCTGGCTCCGGGTATTCATCCTTTCGGCCATCGGCTGTGCCGTTTGGAATGGCCTGCTGATCTGGGCCGGCTATCTACTGGGAGAAAACTGGAGTTTGATAATCCCCATCCTGGCCCAATATAACAGGGTCCTTATCATCATGGCGGCCCTTTTGGGGGCATTCTGGCTTTTGCGCAGGAGGATCTTTAGAGGACGCAAAAAGTCACCCAACCAGGATTTTGGCAGTTGAGATGTCGATTCATGTCTGAAGGCATGCTCCATAAACGGCCACCCCAGGGCGATCTTCGGGGTACCCCCGGGTTCCGACTTCTGTCGTCATATGCTCTCCGTTTCCGGCAGCAACCTCCGCGATCTCGGATGGAAATCCTCCTGCTCAGTGTCACACTGATCTGGGGAATGAACTTCGCCATCATGAAGAGCATGTATGCGTATTTCGATCCCTACGCATTTACGGCTTTGCGCTTCATTATTGCCGTATCGGTTTTGCTCTTGTTCCTGAAGCTGCGCGGCCTTCCACTCGCTGTGGAAGTTGCCGACGTTCCGGCGATCACCGGTTTGGGCATGCTGGCAAACACAGCGTATCAGATGCTCTTCACGGCCGGACTTGCCCACACCAAGGCTGGGAACGCCGCGCTGCTCGGGGCGGCAGCACCCATCTTTGCCTATTTGACCGGCGTGCTGTTGAAAAGAGAGTGGTACAGCCATCGAGTGCTCGCCGGCATTCTGCTTTCCTTTGCCGGCGTAGGCATGATTGTGCTGTTCGGGGCGAAGGAGATTGCCCTGGGGGCGAACTGGCAGGGTAACCTCATGATCCTTGCCTCGGCTCTATGCTGGGGATGGTACACGGGAGCCGCCGCGGGCCTGGTCATCAAATACGGCGCCCTGCGCCTGACCGTCTGGGTGATGCTGACGGGAACATTGATGATGATCCCGCCGTTCCTGCCCTCGCTGATACATCAGGACTGGCTTTCGGTCCCCCTGGTGGGGTGGTTTGGCTTTGCTTACTCCACCCTTCTTTCCATCGTTTATTCATACCTGATCTGGTCTTTTGCCCTGCAGCACATCGGAATTTCACGCACCGCCGTCTACTCAAATCTGACCCCGATGGTCGCCCTGATTGGGGGATGGCTGCTCTTGGGGGAACAGCCTGCGATCGCACAGTTCGCCGGAGTCGCGCTGATCCTCGGTGGCGTATTTATCGTGAGATCGAAAAAACCCTCGTTCTCTCTCGCAGCCGCACGTCTGCGCACAATCGGGCTGAACAGACAGAAGATTGGATAGTGAGGAGTTCTTGTCCTATCTTACGCGGATCTCTTCCAGCGCTTTGTTTGTGAGACGAAACCCCGGCTGCGCCTTGACCTTATCCCATGGAACACCATATGAGTCGAACAGAAGCCTGTCCGAGGGCACCTGGATCTTGCCTTGAAGATCCTTGTATTGGAACTGAGCCAGCCGGTATGGGTTCGCGCCGGCCAGTCCGCCGGAGTGTTCATAAAAGAACACGCCCGCGAAAGTGCCGAGCTGCTGTTTGCCCTTTTGATCGAATATCGGCTGGTCCATCAGGGAGTCCGGCGGGAGATATTTGAGTATGGGAACCGTGAGCGGGAGCAGCACATTCTTGCCCTTGACCTGGAAGATCTTATCGTAGGACAAAGCCTGCCTGGAAAGAGAGCTTTCCACAGCTGCGGCGAAATCGCCCTCGGAGATACCGGGCGGACGAAGGCTCTTGAGGTGAACAAGGAGTTCCTCCCAGTTCACGCGATTCTGCGCCTGGTCCATGCATTTGTCGACATCCTGCCAGCGCAGCATGCGGTACCTGAAATTGACCGCGATCTTGCAGGGCAGTTTCGCGGACGCAGCCAGATAGGCCGAAGCGATAGCCGCATCTATCTTTTCAGTAATCTCCCTGGACAGCTGACCGGCTGGTGCCGCCGGGATCATACCGCACAAAAGGAACAGGCTAACGCAGACTCTCCGTACTGGGATCATGGAATCTCCTCAGTCGTTGATTGAGAGGATCCACCTCAAGGGCGACGGCCGGAGAGTTTTTGGATCGCCATCTCGGCCGAAGCAGCGACGCTGGAATCCGGGTCGCGCAGAAGCGGCTTGAGGTCCTTCACGTTCCCGGCATCTCCTAGATGCCCCACCGCCATAACTGCGCTCTGGCGCACACCGGGGTGACTATCCTTAAGAGCCGGGAGGATTTGCGGCAGGGCCTCCCGAGCTCCCAGGGTTACAAGGCCATCAATCGCGGCCACCCTTACCTCTACTGCCGGATCTGCCAGCGCCATCTTGAGAGCTTGAATCGCCGGCGCTCCCTTGGAAGTAACGAGAACTTCGATGGCTTTCTGCCGTGCAACGAGATTTGTGCTTCCTGCCAACACAACAACCGCCTGCTCCGGGCTGTCGACGATCTCATCGCCCCGTTTGGTAATCGCACCCGTGCCAATGTAATGCAGGACCGGCGGCGACGGACGCGGGTTGCGCGACAGGACGCGGACGAAGCGTACACGGTTCTGCCCTGTCTCGTCGCGCTCGAAGTAGATGATCGAGTTTGTGTTCCCTGTCAGCCGCTCGACCGCCTCCTGCAGAGAAGTGCGATAGAAGTTAATCGAGATCGGCGGGTTTTCCTGGGATTCGATTTCAAACACGATGCCACTCCATGCTGCCAGTTCCTCCAGGACTTGCTGGAGTGGAGTATTGCGGATCTCCCCGACCAGATCCTGGCCCTCCAAACGCAGCTTCATGGATGCCGGATCCGCATTGCGGTTGGGTTGCATCATGGAAGGCAGACGTGGCGGTTGCCTCCCGGCTTGCCCGAAGGAAGGCACAGTGACTGCCACCATTCCGATCCACAGTAAATGTCCCAGGCACCGTCGGCGCCCGCACACGCCTCTCGAGATCATTCTTCCCCCGCCTCGACCGAATCGCGGATTTTCATGAACTTTTCGAAGCGATACATGGTGAACAGATTGTGCAGCTTCTGATTCGGATTGATGAGGACCACTTCCCCGTTCCGATCGCGCACGAGCTTGAACAAGCGCAGGATTTCGCCCACACCGGAGCTGTCCATAAATGGGACATCCCGGAAATCGATCACGACCTCACGCACCCCTTCCTCAAGCACGGCATCGAGACGGTGCTGCAGCAACGGGCAGTGCTCGAAGGTTATTTTGTCCTTTATCCGAACGATGCGTCGGTCGCCACGTGATTCAACTTGGATATCCATCGCTGTTCAGCCAGAATACTTGCACATTTTTCGCGCAGGGGCAAGCATGCCGGGAATTTGCGACCTTCGCAAAATATCATCGCCGAGGGCGCAGAGAAATGCACAAGATGACAGAGCAGACACCCGCAACTCTCAAGAGAGTTGCACAACTGCGCTCTCGAATTAAGGACGTCGCAGGCTGCAAAATAGTCTAAAAAAGAGCATGACCGCACTTCGTTGCCTTGCGGAGGCCCAACCATGGCGCGATTTTTGGTGCATCGCCACACTGCGGGGAGACGGCATTTTGATCTCCGCCTGATCCAGGAGAATGTCGTGCGCTCCTGGTCGATGCTTAAGGAGCCCCCTGAGCGTAAAGGGGAAAGGCGGCTGGCAATCGAAAGAGAGGAGTTGTCTGTGGGGGAGATCAGCCGCACTCGAATAGAGGAGGAGGCTTTCGGCTCCGGTAGAGCGCAGGTCTGGGACGGAGGAGCGGTGACTGTCGCCGCCGCCTCGCCCGAGCGCCTGGTATTGATCTTCGCCGGATCCAGGCTGACAGGCCGCTATGAGCTGAGACGGATGCGCTGGTACCCGGGAAACCGTTGGCTGCTCGAAAAATGTGGGTCCTCCGGCGCCAATTTGACTTGACAGACCCTCCCGGTTCATTAGAACCTAATTTGTAAATCGCAACATGGGGGGGATTTGCGCCCCAGGTCCGTGCAGTGTGGCTGCTGACTCGAAGTCAAGCCACTTACTGTCACGCGGTCCATTTTTTGCAGGAGTGATGCTTATGACCAGTTCTTTTAGATCCAAGGCAATCATGACTCTTTTCGCGGCTTGCCTGAGCCTGCTTTGCTGGCGCGTCCAGGGCGCAAGCGCGCAGGCACAGAAAGCGGCGGCGCCTCCGCCTCAGAAAGAAGAAATCCCTCCGGACTCCGATTACATGTTTCGCAAATATTCGGCTGTGATCGATGAAATCAAGGCCAAGGAGACGGATCCGCAGAGACGTGCGGATGCCTTGCTGGCCTGGGTTAAGAATAATCCCAGGGCGACAAGGGCAATCGCCTATGCCGGTTCGTATTACGGTGAGGTGGTGTCGGGTCTCATCAAGGCTGGAGATTCCCAGAAGGCCCTGGCCATGATTCAGGCATTTCAGGCTGCCGCACCGGCAGATAAGACCCTGAACTCGCTTGAAATGTCCGCTTATTATCAGACCAAGAACTATGCCAAGGCCGCAGAAATTGGCGAAAGGATGTACGCGGAGAAGCCAAGCCTGGAAATGGCGAACACCCTGTACACCCTCTATGCACAGGCGAACAATCCGGACAAAATGCTGGTTTACGGTGAAAAACTGGTGGCCGAGGTGCCTATCGATAAGTCCTTCGGCGTCGCCTTGCAGCTGGCAGGCATCTACGCCCAGAGAAAGAACAATGAAAAAGCGCTGAATCTTTTCTCGCAGGTGATGGGGGTATACGGCGACAAGGTGCCCCCGGGCGTTCAGGAGGCAGCCTGGAATACCACGCGAGCCAGCGCTTTCTCGATGATAGCGGCGGACAGCTATTTGAAAAAGGACTTGCCCAAAGCCATCGAGCTTTATGAAAAGGTCACCAGGTTCGCATCCAACGGGGAGGAAGCCTGTCAGGCTTGGTATTACATTGGCATGGCAAAATGGCAGGGCAAGGACCAGAAAGGGGCGATCGAACCCTTCGCCAAAGCCTACGTTCTGGGCAAGACCCTCTCTCCCAGAGCCAAGGAGAATCTGGATAATCTCTATAAAGCGGAGCACAACGGCAGTTTGGATGGTCTCGATGCGGTCATTAGCAAAGCCAAGAGTGATCTGGGCATCCGTTAACGCGAGATAACAGGCAAATGAATGAGGAGGGGAATCGCCTGAGGTCGGCGCGGCGAATCTCCTCCTGGTGGTGTTAAACCGCGCAGGATCTGGACTTTCACGGAATCTTACGGTATATTTGCATTCTACCGCGCCGGCGTAATCCTGCTACTTCCGCTTCTCATACTGCATCTATTACGCATCGGCAATCATTCCCAACAGGAGCCCCTATGGCTGAGAAAGAATCCAAGCCGACGAACCCCGCAGACGAAAGGAAGATCTCCATTCAGGAGGCTTTGGATAAGGAGGGGGAGCAGCTCCATATCAGCGAGCTCCAGGCCCTGAACATCAAGGACCTCACCAAGATCGCCCGCAAGTACAAGATCGCCGACATCGGCAAGATGACCAAGCAGGATCTCATATTCGCAATCCTGCAGGCTCAGGCCGAAAAACACGGGCTGATTTTTTCGGAAGGCGTTCTTGAAGTGCTCCCGGAAGGATATGGCTTCCTGCGATCACCCGATTACAGCTATCTGCCCGGCCCGGATGACATCTACATTTCGCCGTCCCAGATCCGGAAGTTCGACCTGCGGACGGGAGATATCGTTTCGGGACAGATCCGGATGCCCAACGAAGGCGAGCGCTACCTCGCCCTCGTGAAGGTGGATGCCGTCAATTTCGAGCCTCCGGAGGAAGCGCGCCACCGAATCTTCTACGACAACCTCACGCCGCTTTATCCCCACGATCGGATCCGGCTCGAAACCATACGGGAGAACCTCTCCGCACGGGTTATGGATATCTTCACCCCCATCGGCAAGGGTCAGCGCGGCCTGATCGTGTCGCCGCCACGCGCAGGGAAAACGATGATCCTCCAGAACCTGGCAAATTCCATCAGCACGAATCATCCGGAGATCTATCTCATTGTTCTGCTGATCGACGAGCGCCCCGAGGAAGTCACCGACATGGAGCGGTCTGTCAAGGGTGAGGTAATCAGTTCCACTTTCGATGAGCCTGCGTCGCGGCACGTGCAGGTAGCCGAAATCGTCATGGAAAAAGCCAAACGCCTGGTTGAGCACAAGAAGGACGTCGTGATTCTGCTGGACAGCATCACCCGCCTGGCACGCGCCTACAACACCATCGTTCCTTCCAGCGGGAAGGTTCTTTCAGGCGGCGTCGACGCCAATGCGCTGGAAAAGCCCAAGCGCTTCTTCGGTGCCGCGCGCAAGATCGAGGAGGGCGGCAGCCTCACAATCATGGCGACGGCTCTGATCGACACCGGCAGCCGCATGGACGATGTTATCTTCGAGGAATTCAAAGGCACCGGCAATATGGAGATCATTCTCGACCGCAAGCTCGTCGACAAGCGCATTTTCCCCGCCATTGACATCAACCGGTCCGGGACCCGCAAGGAAGAGCTGCTGGTCGAAGGCGCCGACCTGAACAAGATTTGGATCTTGCGCAAGGTGCTTAACCCGCTCTCGATTGATGAGGCCATGGACTTGCTCCTGGACAAGTTGCGCAAATCCGAGAGCAATTCCGAATTCCTCAACTCCCTGAACAAGGGCTGATGCGCAAAGAAATCCGGTGGCAGGCTGGAATGGCACGAACTTAAGCGTATGATCTTCCGTCACCCCGCCAGGACTCTTCGTGGATCATCGGGTAACCGGGGGCTGCGGTGCGCAGGCCCCAGGCTATTCCCTGACCTCCCCTTCGGGGTGAAAATTCAGTTGCATGCCACGCGCTGTCGATAAAAACTTGCGCGGGAGGCGCGGAAGATGGTCGCCTCGGGCAGGCGAAGCGCAGCCTGGGGTTCATCGTAATTCAATCTTAAGCCCAGGAAGGGCGGTAGATGGATTTGGCCTCTACTCAGTGCCATTCCAGCCTGCCACCAGGATCATCGGGCATAGCGGGAAGGGGCGCATGGAACTGGCCGCGCACATCGAAACGATCAATCAGAGAGTCAAGGGCGAAAGCAGCTTCGTTCAGCACCTGGTCGGTGAGGTGCACCGTGTCATCGTGGGACAGAAGTACATGGTCGAACGCCTGCTGGTCGGCCTGTTGACGCGCGGCCATATCCTGCTCGAAGGCGTGCCGGGTCTCGCCAAGACCCTGGCTGTCAAAACGTTGTCTTCGGCAATCGACACCCGGTTTCAGCGCATCCAGTTCACGCCCGATCTCCTGCCCGCCGACCTGATCGGGACCATGATCTTCAATCCCAAAGACGGCACGTTTTATCCCAAGAAGGGGCCGATCTTCTCGAACATACTGCTGGCAGATGAGATCAACCGCGCTCCGGCCAAGGTCCAGAGCGCGCTCCTTGAAGCCATGCAGGAGCGCCAGGTCACAATCGGCGACACGACCTACCCCCTTGAGGAACCGTTCCTGGTACTGGCAACTCAGAATCCCATCGAGCATGAAGGCACCTACCCGCTGCCCGAAGCACAGATCGACCGTTTCATGCTCAAGCTGAAGATCGATTATCCGGACATCAAGGAAGAGCGCCAGATCCTTGACCTCATGGCCGGGGACGAGGCAATCAAAGTCGGCACGGTTGTGAGGCCCGCCGACATCCTGCGTGTGCGCCAGGTGGTCAAAGAAGTCTACATCGACGATAGGATCAAGGATTACATCGTCCAGCTCGTATTCGCCTCGCGCAGACCGCAGGATTTCAAGGTTGACCTCAAGGGTCTCATCCAGTTTGGGGCCTCTCCCCGGGCGACGATTTTCCTGGCCCAGGCCGCTCGCGCCCATGCGTTCATCAAGGGGCGAGGCTACGTCACGCCGGAGGATATCAAAGCAATAGGCATGGACGTGCTTCGCCATCGCATCATCCTCACCTATGAAGCAGAGGCAGAGGAAGTCACAACCGAATCGATCGTCAGCCGGATCTTCGACGCAGTGCAGGTTCCTTGAATTTGGATTTCGGGTTGGAATCGGGATTTGGGATTGCAGCGACAATTTGCGATTTCTGCACTGTGGAAGGTCAACCGGTGCTCTGAAACCCAGAGTCCTCGATCCCAAATCCAAAACTGAAATATGTTGCCTAAAGAGCTGGTTCGCAAGATACGACGCATTCAGATCACCACCAACCGGCTGGTGAACGAGTCCCTCGCGGGCGAATATCACTCCGTGTTCAAGGGGCGAGGAATGGAATTCGACGAAGTCCGTGAGTACCAGCATGGCGACGACATCCGCACGATCGACTGGAACGTAACCTCACGCACGGGCCATCCATTCGTGAAGCGCTACGTCGAGGAACGGGAACTCACCGTGATGCTCCTGGTCGATGCCAGCGCCTCGGGTGCGTTCGGATCCTTCGAGAAGACCAAAGCCGAAGTGGCCGCCGAAATCTCCGCTCTGGTGGCCTTCTCGGCCATCAAAAACAACGATCGCGTCGGAGCCATCCTCTTCACGGACCGCGTGGAAAAATTCATACCGCCGCGCCGAGGAAGCACGCACGTCCTGCGCGTTATCCGCGAGCTCCTTTATTACCGGCCGGAGCGCCAGGGCACACGCATCCAGCAAGCACTCGAGCATCTGAACCTGGTTGTGCACAAGCGCGCCGTGGTGTTCCTGATCTCCGATCTGCTCGATCAGGGCTTCGAACAACCCCTGAAAGTGGCAAACCGCAGGCACGACGTGGTGATCATTCAGATCGTCGATCCTCGTGAGAGAGATCTTCCGAATGTGGGCATTCTGGAGGTCCTCGATGCAGAGACCGGCGAGGTCGTCCGCATCGACACATCGCTGCCCAAAATCCGCGCCGCCTATCGCAGGAATTGGGAGCGAAACCACCAGAATCAGAGGAAGTTGTTCCAATCGCACCACATGGACCACATCTTGATAAACGCCGCCGAGCCTTACGACGTGCCGCTGGTGCGCTTTTTCGAGGAACGCCAGCGCAAATACCATTAGGGAGTCGCATCTGCAAAGATCGAATTTGGAGGGAAACTGATTTTTGCAGATCCGATCCCCAGGGATGATGATGATTGGGAATAGCAGGAGAACAAGCTCCAGTCGGCAGGCCATCCGGCTTACTATTTTCATTCTCTACGGATGTATTTCCCACACCTTAGCCACAGCGTATCATGCCCCACAGGGCACCTCGCCCGCGCAGTTGCCTCCCGGGGTCGAGGTCAAGATCCAGGCCCAACCCCTTAAAGCAACGGTCGGCGACCCGATTCAAATCAACCTGGACTTCACATTACCCCGAGGCTATCAGCTCCAATTCCCTCAGTTACCAACGCAGGTAGGCGAGTTCAGTGTTCTGGATGGCCCTGCAGTACCCCCCCAACAGGCGAGCGGGAAGGCGCCGTCATCGCCGCCGCCGGCAACAGGGACCCGGGACTCCGGAATGCTGCATCAGCGCGCTCGAATTGTGGTTGCGGTTTACAAGACGGGGGAATTCGATTTTCCCACGCTTCCCTTCGTGCTGCGGGATCCCGTCGGAAAATCCGTTGAAGTCTCCAGCCCCCCGGTCAAGATCCGGATCGAGAGCATCCTGGACGAGAAGGATCTGAGTCTCAAAGACCTCAAGAAGCAGGCCGAAATCGAGGAGCCGGTTCGCTCGCTGTTCTGGTTTGCACTCGGCGGGGCGGCGCTGGCCTTGACGCTTGGGGCCTGGTGGTGGGTGAAACGCCGCCGTCGTCCGGCTTTCATCCCTTCCGTCCAATACGACGTGGACCCCCTGGATCTGGCAGAAGCCAATTTGCGGGATCTCATCGGACGCGGCCTACTGGAAAAGGGCTTGGTCAAGCAGTTCTATGTCCATCTGTCCGACATCACAAAGAAGGCGCTGGAAGCCGGTTACGGGATTCAGACCGTCGAGAAGACGACCTTGGAAATCGTCTCCGCGCTTTCCATCGCGCCCGGAGCCGACGCGGCACGCATCGAGCCGGCAAGCTTGGAACCGATTGAGACCCTCCTGCTCTCCTGCGACATTGTCAAGTTCGCGCGCTACGTCCCGTCCCGGGCTGAAAATGATGAGGCCGTAACCAGGGCGTTCGGGATTCTGGCTGATTGCAGGACGAGACGACAGTCGGCGGTCCCGGGAGCCGCTCCAGTGGGCGGGGGGGCTTGATGTTCACCTTCGCAAACCCGTGGTTTCTTCTTCTGTTCACGCTCATCCCGGTTCTGGTGTGGCGCTACATCCGCCGCATACACAGGGGGGAAGGAAGCCTGCGTTTCGCTTCCACCGTGGCGCTGGAGGGCGTGCGACCACCCTGGACCGTCCGATTCCGCCACGTCCTTTTCGGATTGAATATGCTTGCCTTGGTCGTGTGCGTTGCGGCGATGGCACGGCCCCGAAAAGGGACGGAGGAGGAAGAGGTTACAACCGAGGGTGTGGATATCATCGTGGCGCTGGACGCTTCCGGCAGTATGGCCGCTGAGGATTTTGCTCCCCGGAACCGGCTTTACGTCGCCAAGCTGGTCGTCCGCCAGTTCGTTGAAGGATTAAAGCATGATCGTGCCGGTCTCGTGGTCTTTGCCGGAAAAGCGTTTACGCGCTGCCCGCTCACGCTGGACTATGGTGTTCTGCTCAATGTGGTTGACGACATCGAACTCGACACGATCGAGGATGGAACCGCGATCGGAAATGCGCTCGCGACCTGCCTGAACCGGCTGCGTGAGAACAAGGCCAAGAGCAAGGTGATCATCCTGGTGACAGACGGCGTCAACAACCGCGGCGAGATTCAGCCCCTGGATGCCGCCGGCATCGCACGAACCCTGGGGGTGAAGATCTATACCGTCGGCATCGGCAGCCGAGGCACGGCGCGGATCCCCGTCACGGATCCCAACTACGGCAAGGTGTATGTAGACATGCCGGTCGAGATCGACGAAGGGTCCCTTACCAGAATTGCCGAGATGACCGGAGGCCTCTATTATCGTGCCACCGACAAGCCCTCGCTGGAGCGGATTTTCCAGGATATCGGGCGTCTCGAGAAGACCCGGATCCTGGTGAAGTCTTACACCCACTACGACGAGCGCTACCCGGATTTCCTGGTCCCCGCGTTAGCCATGGTCCTGTTTACGACGATGGCAGGTTTCACCCGTTTCGGCAAGTTGCCCTAGGAAACTCCATGCATTTCGTCCGATCGGAGTATCTCGAACTTTTATGGGCGCTGCCGGCTCTGGCAGCTTTCTTCGTATGGTCGTTTCGGCGCCGGCGCCGCAGGCTGGAGTCATTCGTTTCGCCGGCGCTCATGGGGCGCTTGACCGGCGAGTTCAGCCGCCGCAAGGCGGTCGCGCGTGCACTGCTGCTGGCGGGGTTTTTCACTTTCGGTGTTCTGGCACTGGCCCGGCCGCAGTGGGGGATGCGCCTGGACACGGTGCGGCGGCAAGGAGTCGATATCATTGCCGCGCTCGACACCTCCTATAGTATGAGCGCAGAGGATGTTGCCCCGAACAGGCTGGAAAAGGCCAAGAGCGAAATCCGCGGGCTGATCGGACGGCTCAAGGGAGACCGCATTGGGCTGGTCGCTTTTGCGGGGACTGCCATCGTGCAGTGCCCGCTCACGCTGGACTATGGGGCCGCTTCTCTTTTCCTTGACATCGCGAACACCGAGATCATTCCCGAGCCTGGAACCTCGCTGGCTGCAGCAATTCAGACCGCCACATCCGCATTCATCGCCAAGGAAAAAAAATACAAGGTTCTCGTCATTTTCACCGACGGCGAGGATCTCGAGGGACAGGTCGGAGCCGCAATCAGGAAAGCCACCGGTGCGGGCGTCATAATTTACGCCGTGGGAATCGGGTCAACCGAAGGAAGGCCCATACCAGTTCGAAATCCCAAAGGCGATATAATAGACTATCGTAAAGATCCGGATGGCCAGGTAGTTGTCAGCAGACTCGACGAGCGGTCGCTGGCCGAAATCGCATCGGAAACCGGCGGGAGATATTTCCGGGCGAGCACCTCTGAGAACGAGCTGGACCAGATCTATGACGATGTGTCTCGCATGGAAAAGAAACAGTTGGAGTCGAGGCTCTTCCAGAACTTCGAGGACCAGTTCCAGTACCCGCTCGCCCTGGCAATTCTTTGTCTCGCTGCGGAAGCATGCATCAGCGAGCGCCGTCGGCTTGGAGAAGGCTGGCTTGCGCGCATTTATTCCCGAACCCGTGCCGCGCACGGTGACGTATAACCAGCAGGCACTGTTATGAAATCTCAAGAGTGTGTTTCGACTGCCAGATCGGCGAGACGCCAAAACACCAAGGCTCAAGCATTCCTGTGTCCTGGTGCCTTGGCAGCGGTGCTTTTGCGCCGAATCCGGCCCAATCCCAGGAACATGTCTCGAATGGTAATAATGTCGGTGACTGCAGCACTGTGGGTCTCATTCGGAGCAGTCACACGGGCCGAATCGGTCGCCTCGAAAAATAAGCAGGGGAACCAGCTTTTCGAACAGGGGAAGTATCAGGATGCCGAAAAGGCCTACCTCGAAGCTCAGACGAACATGCCGGGCCGACCTGAGCTGTCCTACAACCTGGGCAACTCGTTGATCAAACAGAAGAAATACGATCAGGCGCTGCAGGCGTTGCGACAGGCCGTGAGCAAAGGAGACAAAGGGTTGCAGGCCAACGGTTGGTATAACGTCGGCAACGCGCTTTTCGATATGGGCGGCTTCGGCGACTCCGCCCAAGCCTACATACAGGCACTGCGAATAAATCCTTCGGACCGGGATGCGAAACATAATCTGGAGCTTGCACTGAGAAAGAAACAGGAGCAGGAACAGCAACAGAAGGGGCAGGGTCAGACCCAGGAATCGAGCCGGCAGAAGCCCGAGGGTGGTCAGAACGAAGAAAAAGGAAGGAACGAGCCCAAACCGCCGGACAAGCAGGGGCAGCAACCCCAGTCTCAAGAACCGCCGGGACAGAAGCCTGCCAATCCGCAGTCCAGCCAGTCAGTGCGTCCGGAGGGAGCCTTCAGCAAGGAACGGGCATTGCAGATCCTGGACGCGCTGCAAAACCAGGAACTGGCCGAGCAGCGCAAACTCCTGGAGCGCCGGGCGCGAAAGAAAGCTACGGGCAGGGATTGGTAGCAACAGATCGGGAGATGGTTAGCACCGGCAGGCCGGCGGGGCTCAGAAGGTCTGAATCCTTGAAAGTGGACCCTTTGCAGACCGTGCCCGGCACCACAGAAGACTGCCGGTCGCTTCCGGCAGCCGCAGGATACGTCCTAGCGAGCATTGGGTAAGTCAGGACTTCGACAAACGATGGCAACACCGGAATTGAATCTGGCCTCCCCGAAGCGAAGGTTCCCCTCTGCCATTCTATTGATATTACTTGGATTACTCCTGCCCGCAGTCCAGGCTCAGGATGTGCAGGTTTCCGCCGTCCTGAGCACCGACACCGTCGGAGTCCAGGACCAGTTTCAGCTCACCGTCACGATCACGGGCAACGACAGCGCGCAGGCGCAGACTCCCCGATTGCCGCGTTTTCAAGGCCTTCGGGTCGTAGCGGGCCCCAGTCTGAGCACTCAGTTTCAGTGGATCAACGGGCGGTCGACCAGTTCGAAGAGCTTTATCTACATCTTGCTGCCGGAAAAAGAGGGACAATTCACCATTGATCCGATTGAAGTTGCAGTTGGTGCCAGGATTTATAAGACCCAGTCGCTGGCAGTACGCATCACTTCAGCTTCTCGTGCGCCTGCCCCATCAACACGAAGCCTGATCACGGATCCCTTCGGAACGGAAGAGCCCGGGCGCCGCACCCAGCCCGCCGGAGACGACGTCTTCGTCTCAGCAGAACTTGATCGCGCCTCCGCCTATCCCGGCCAGCAGGTAACTTTGACGTACCATTTGTACACTCAAGTCAACGTCAGCGGGTTACAATTGCAGGAAAACCCGCCACTCACCGGATTTTGGGTCGAGAATCTCGAGGTCGCATCCAAGCCGACCGGCACGCGCAAGGTTATCAACGGCAAAGAGTATCTGGATTACGTGGTCAAGAAACAGGCCCTGTTCCCCAACACCGCCGGCAGGCAGAAGATTCCATCCTCCACCTTCGCGATCTCTGTCAAGTCGACCGGCGACTTTTTCGGCTTCTTTGGACAAACCGACACCGTCTACCGCAAGACAAAGGAAGTGGGTCTGGAGGTAAAGTCCCTTCCGTCGCAGGATCGCCCCACCGGCTTCAACAATGCGGTCGGATCGTTCACCCTTGCCGGCGAACTGAACAAGTCCGATGTCGCTACCGGAGATGCCGTGTCGCTGAGAGTGAAGCTGGCAGGCAGAGGCAATCTTAAAGAAATCCCAGACATTCCTCTGCCTGCGACGCCGGATCTGACCATCTATTCCTCAAAGCGAGAGGACGACGTACGTCCGGTCGCAGGAGATCAGATCGGTGGCGAAAAGGTCTGGGAGTACGTGATCATCCCCAAAGTTCCCGGCGACCACACCATTCCCGCTCTCTCTTTTTCCTATTTCGATCCCGAGCACGAGCGTTATGAAACCGTGTCCACATCGCCCCTCCTCTTGAAGGTCGCGCGCGGATCGGACGCGGGAAATGCGATCGCCGGTCTGTCTGGAATCAACAAGCAGAACCTGACGCGTCAGGGCACGGACATCAACTTCATCAAGCTCTCGGGCGCGGATCTGGAGCCCCGGCGCACGCCGATCTACTACTCACCCTGGTTCTACCTGTTGGGTGCGCTGCCATTGCTATTCAACATTGGGGCCTTTCTTTACCAGCGAGAGCGAGCCCGGCAGTCAGGGGACCTCGTTCTGGCACGCAGCCGCAAGGCCAAGCGTCTGGCCCTGCAGCGACTGCACAAGGCCGAGAAGGCAGGCCGGTTGGAGCCGCGGCGCTTCTACGATGAAGCGGCCCTGGCTCTCGCCGGCTACCTCGGGGACAGGTTCAACCTCCCGGAAATCGAAGTCACTGCCGACAACCTCGAACACACCATGGAGGAGAAGGCCATCGCTTCTGAGACAGTGCAGGAAGCCGTGGCGGCTCTTCAGGAGTGCGATTTCGGCCGGTTCGTCTCCGCCTCACCTGCGCCGGAGCGGCGGAAGGAGCTGTCCAATCGCATCCGCTCCGTCATTGACACCTTGGAGCATTCGCAGAGATGAGCCGGCAAACGTCGATTTTGTGTGCTCTGGCATCTATGATGCTTATGGGCGGCGTTTGCCGCGCGGCCGGCGTGGAATCGGTGCATGCCATTTTTGACGAGGGCAACGCTCATTACCAGAGCGGCGATTTCGAGGCCGCGGAGCGCTCCTACAGGCGGCTCCTCGAGCAGGGCGTCGACAGCGGCACTGTTTATTACAACCTTGCCGATGCTTGCTTCAAGCAGAAGAAGCTCGGCGAGGCAATCTACTACTGGGAAAAGGCGCGCCGCAGGCTCCCGGGAGACTCCGACATCCGTGAAAACCTCCAACTCGCAAATCTTCTGATTGTGGACCGGATCGACATTCCGGAGGATCCTCTTCCCGTGCGCCTGGCATCCAGGGTGGTGCGTTTGCTGACGATCGCGCAGGAAAGCAGGCTCGTGCTGGCCCTCTTCATCGCTGCTAACGCACTTTTCAGTGTCTATCTCCTGACTCGCAAGCCCCGCCTCGCATTCTGGACCTTAACGGGAAGCCTCACCGCCGCCCTGCTCACGCTCCTTTTTGCCGGTTCCCTGACCTGGAAAGTCTATCAGGACGCCCATCGACGGGAAGGCGTGATCGTCGAACAGAAGGTCGACATCCGCAGCGGCCCCGGCGCGGAGAACATCACGGTTGTCACCGTGCACGAGGGGGTCCTGGTGCGCGTCCGCGGCGAGAGCAACGGGTGGTATCAAATCAGCCTTCCCAATGGCTGGAACGGCTGGCTCCCGGGCAGCTCCATCCGAATCCTGTAACCTGCAGCCGGCCACGGCAGCGGCACTCCAAAGCCAGGAAATTCACAAAAACTCATTCGTATATTTCGTGAATTTGCGGTTTGTCCTAATATGTCTTATATGCGTGAGAAAACGGCTGCTGTTGTGATCATTGGAAACGAAATTCTCACCGGCAAAACTGAAGACCAGAACGCGAGCTATCTCACCCACGAGCTGCACGGCCTGGGCGTGGCTCTGCGCCGCATCAGCACGATCCCTGATGATGAGGAAGAGATCGCGGCCACCGTCAGAGATTGCGCAGCGAAATTCGACTATGTGTTCACATCGGGCGGCGTCGGGCCCACACACGACGATGTAACCATCGTGGGCATAGCCAAAGCATTTGGACGGGGGATCATGCGCCATCCCGGGCTCGTGGCCGTCATCCATGATTACTTCGGGAGCCGCGTGGACGAGGCACGCCTCCGCATGGCCGACGCGCCGGAGGGTTCAGAGCTGATCTACTCGGCGACCACGCGCTGGCCGGTAATGGCAATCGAGAATGTCTATATCCTCCCCGGCGTCCCGGAAATCTTCCGCGCCAAATTCGCCGCTATCCGCGAGCGCTTCCGCGCAACTCCTTTCCACACGGCGGTGGTTTTTACCCGTGAGGACGAGTTCGACATCGCCTCCCGTTTGAATCAGGTGGCAGCCATGAATCCCCGAGTCGCCGTCGGTTCCTACCCGAATTTCGAGAGCGAGGATTACCGCGTAAAGATCACGGTCGAGGCGAACGAAGCCGAAGCGGTCGAGCGCGCAAGAGCTTTGCTGATCAAGCTTCTCAACCCTGCGCTCGTGGTCCGCACCGAGTAAGAGGTCAAAGAAGTCGATCATGCGCAGGGGCGCACCCCATAAGCGTTAACTTAACTACCCGCCTCTGCGTGGACGTGGACTTGGACCTCGACTTGGACCTGGACTTCGACTTTCTTGTGGGGCGCGAACTTGCGCAAGCTCGATGTTTATCAAGCCGCAGTCCGCTTCTTGCCACTTGCAGCCGGAATTGCCGACAGTCTGCCGCCACGATATGCGGCTAGGTCCGACCCGCTTCGCCGTGCATCCCTTTCCATTCCGCTGAACATCGCCGAGGGGTCAGGAAAGAGCACTGGCCCGGGGCAGTACCATGGAATGTGCTTGCGGGACGGACGGCACGACCTTGTCGCGCCCCGAAGCAAGCAGCCCTGTTGGGACTGCGATCTCCCCCAGCCTTGGTCTCAAGTCGACTTCTCCGCGATCTTGGGATATAGCTTCACGAAGTGCTGGATCGGGATGGAACCAGAATCCCGGGATCGGTCCGAAACCAGGTGAGTTGCCGCTTGGCGTAACGGCGGCTCTCACCTTGATCGCTCTGGAGGCATCCGGGCTTCTCCGTCTATCAAGGGGAGCGCATCGATTCGGACGACCATGACGCCCGGCAGCGACTGGCGGGCTACAAGGTCCATCCCCCGATCGCCCTCGAGCGCCTGCGCTACCGCCCGGACATCAGTCACCAACCTGCAGCGGCGCGTTGCCGGGGTGCTCCCGGTGCGGGTGGATGTGCCGCGCGCCGGCACTTTGCTCCGGTTCGTCCGGCCGCTCGTGCTCGACAAAGAGACCAAAGTCACTTTCAGATACAGGGGAAGATAGGGAGACCAGGGACACTGCGTGATTCCAACGAGGTCTGGAAGCCGCCCGGGTGCTTATCGAGTTCTTGAATACGCCGGCGATCAGGAGGGCTGAAACCGGTCGAGTACATGACGCTCTGGACCGAGTTCAGGCAACGGGAATTCACTTCGTTGACGCGCATCTCGCAGCTGTGGCAAGCGAGTCCTCCATTCCGATAGCTTCGTTCGACCGGGACCTGGATTTGTTTCGCGACGTTGAGCGTTTCGATCCCAGAACCTGAAGCCCGGCGGATTTCGGGGACCAGCGCGAAAACCTCGAAGTGAGGTGGCGCAGGATCTATTCCAGGATGTATTCGATGATGGCGGGATTTTCGATGAAGCTGACAATCCAAATGTCCACCGGCACCAGGATCCGCGTAACGAGCAGGTCCCGGCGCCGCTTTGGTTCAACGAAAAAGCGGCGCCGCACTCCGAGAGAGTTCCGCGACGTCAGTGCGTCGTGCGATGAGTGAGCAGGCGCTGGGCGGGACCGAAGGTCCCCTTAGCGATTCCCGAGATTTCGGATGCTTCCTGAACCGCTGACCTTCCTAGTCACTGAGGGACTCCCATAGTACCTGACGGAGCCCGATCCGCTGATGTGGGCCGACAGGCTCTCACGCACCCAGAGGACAGACTCCCCTGATCCGCTGACCGAAACATCGGCAGTCTGACATTCGAGGTCCGGTGCGTCATAGCGGCCCGATCCGGAAATTTGAATCCGTTGCCGGCCGACTTTTCCGAGAATCTCCATGTTTCCTGAGCCGCTGATGTCGGCCTCCAGCGTCGCCGCGTCGAGCGCCTCCATCACGATGTCGCCTGACCCGGACAAATGGACGCTGAAATCTCCGCTGTGCAGCGGGCCGGCGCGCGTTTTCCCGGAACCGGACAACTCGAGCGCATCAAGGGTTCTGACCACAAGGGTGTATCGTATGGGCTTTGATGGTGAAACCGATACGCCGCGCTGGATTCCGATCACGAGTTTGCCGCCGCTAACCTCCGTCCTTATATACGGAAGTAGATTGTCGTCGGCTGCCACTGTCAGAGACTCCTTGTTTCCTTGCTGCAGGTTCAGTTCTCCAGATCCGGCAAAGTTGACTTCGTTAAAACCATTCACGTCCCTGTTTTCCTGTACCACTTTCCCTGACCCCTGGATACGCTCGGAGGTCAGTGCCTCGTCCAGCACGTCGCAGCCGCAGAAGAGGCATGCCAGCACAGGCAGCAACCAAGCCATTCGTTTGGCCATACTTCACCCCCTGTTTCCCTTAATACGGACCAGACATTCCCCAAGTTCAGAGTTTGTTGTCTGACAGACTCCTGGTTCCGGGGCCATCAAGCCGCGCGGTTACTGCCGCCCCCTTCCCCCACACCCCCTACCCCTTCTACATAGGATCATTCTGTCCTCATTTTATCTGTCTCACTTTAGGGGTGCACTACACCGTTTTCCGGACTCATCTCTGGACAGCAAGTGATACGGTCGTGGCTCCATTTTCGTGCCTCAACCGTGGCCACGGTAGCTTCTTCGTTGCTGTTCAATCCAGGACGCGGGTAATATGTTGGGCACTCGGCATCTGATTTCATCAAGGAAGAGTCGTCCTCATATGCTGACAATTGAGCCCATTGACCTGAAGCACAGCACGGCAATACACAGGATTATCTCGGATCCACAGCTGACACGGACAAGCGATATTCCTTCTTCACCTTCACCGGACGACACACGTGCATGGATTGGCAGGATGAAGCGGCTGGAAGAACTTGGAACCGGACAAATATTTGTGATTTTGATCAATGACCTGGTGGTGGGTGTATGTGGGCTCTATGGAATCGACAAGGCTTCTGGATCAGCTGAACTGGGATTTTTTGTCGGCTCCGATTATTGGCGGCACGGCTACGCTTCAGCCGGGAGCAGTCTCTTGCTGATGGACGGCTTTGTCGAAATGGGGTTGAAGTCAGTGCGCGCAAGCTGCTTGACGTGGAATGACGGAGCCAAGCGGGTACTGCAAAAACTCGGTTTTCAGGCACTCCACGAGGGGCCCCCTCCTCCCAATAGCAAATTCCCGCAAACCGAAAAGTATCTGTATTGGTCTCTAGACAAAACCCGATACTTGGGCAGGAAGGATTAAGTTATTATTCCATTTCCAGGCCGGAGGACTGCGCAAGTCCACAGAATGCCCCATATCAGCATCTGGAACAGCGATGCCTCCCCGTTTATCCGACCGCGTCATCCGCCCCGAGTTGTCCACCAGATCGAAATACTCGACTCCAGTCATCTATAGAATGCCGCGGCGTCCGGATTCTGATTGAACGGGACACAGCCAGCCAAGGGATGCGCCAAGACGGAAACGCGGTCGGGAATGGGATCCGGAATTTCAGCAGTATTCTCGGGCACGGTCGTGCTCCTGCCGACAGAGGAAGACTGCATATCTTGTGCGGTGGGCGCGGAGCTTGTAGTCATCGTTTCTTTCCGCCAGGCACGGATCCGTTCCTGGATGCTGGTGAAATTGCTTTCTTCCGGAGTTCTTGCCCCGCCGGCCCGGATGGGATTGAGGTCTACATGCACCGTGCAGGTGGCGATGGCCGCTTCGTCGAGTAGCGCCTGGCATTTGTACCGTGCTTCCGAGAACCGGCCCTTAACCTAATCCTCCTTGTTTGCTGCTCGAGCGATGAATTCGTTCAGGCGGCCCATGAACCAGCTGAGGTCGCAAAGGCGCTGTCCGCAAGCTACTCGGCTTCTTGAGCCAGTGCTTCTATGCCTCGGTCAAGGAGCTCTTCCAGAAGGCCGCCCAGGAGCGCCGGTTCCTGCCCGGCATGATTGCGTCCCTGCAAAGTTATCGCACCGTGTTACATTACGTATGCAATTAGAGCGGGGGGGACCTACTGAATGCCGGCGACCAAGCATAAGAGCAAGTCTGTTGTCTGGATGTGGCTGCTAGTCATTCTGGCCCTGATCCTGTTGGTGTATTCTCCACTCCGCAGCCGTTTATTCCCGGACCGAAGCCGCACAACGCAAAATGGGACTGCTAAATCACTGCAGACAGTTTCCCGAGCTTCCGGAGATTTGCAGTCAAGTAATGAAAAACTCAATAAAGCTTCGGCCGCAGGGCTGCCGGGTGTGCCTGATACCTCGTCGTCGGAAAGTTGGTATACGGAGGTTGTTTTCAAGGGGATTGTGCTGAATGAGGCCAACCGCAAGCCCGTGGACCATGCGACCGTGCGTTTGATCGCGTACTCATCGCTTTCGGGTGTCATGGAAAAGACGACAGCGCCGGATGGGTCCTTCGAAGTGGTGGCTCCTCCTTCCTATCGTTATGGCATACAGGTCGTGGCTGAGGGGTTCGAATCCTATCGGGATGATTCGTTTGTGATTACGCGGCCGTACTACGACATTCGGATCCTGCTCTCACCGTCCTTGTCGTTGCGCGGGCGCGTGGTGGACAATCTCGCTGCAGGGGTACCCGATGCCATCGTGCAGCTGAACCAAGGATACGACCGGCCCACTGTTATCGACACAGTGATCAGCGATCAACAAGGCGTGTTTACGTTTAGTGACGTGGCGAGACCCGGGCGTTATTTCATTGAGACCCACCACCCTGGATTTGATTCGACAGGGATGGTCGCCGTCACCATTCCCGCAGAGAGCGCAGTAGTCGTTCAAATGAGACCGGCACGAACATCCGAGACTCTTTCCGGCATTGTGACCGACTCCTCTCATTTACCGTTGCCTGGGGCAAAAATTTATTTATTTGATACCAACGATTTCAGGCCTCTCTCCTTCGTGCAATCCGACAAAAAGGGACAGTACAGAATTGCCAGAATGCGCGAAGGGTCCTACCTTGTCAGGTGCGTGGCCGAAGGCTTCGTCGATTCCACGAACAGCCGGGCGATGATCTCGATCTCCTCCAATAAAGAGACCATTCTGGATTTCAGCCTGGATCCAGGGCCCCAGATCCGAGGTACGGTCGTCAATCAAAAAGGGGAGCTCGTAGCCGATGCAGAAGTGACCTACGTCATCCAGGACCAGAAGGGAAATCGCATGCCTTTCCAGCCTGTCAATCCCGGTCCGGGGCGGATGAGCACGACAGGCAGTTTACCAATGACACAGCGAGGGAACGTACGGAGGACAAGCGTGGCAGTCACATCCACGGATGCCGACGGACGGTTCCAGATTCTGAATGCCTCCGACGCACAATATCAGCTCACCGTGACTCACCGGGATTACCAGATTCTCGTGACTCGCCTGCGGCCTTCCAATCAGCTGCAGACCCTGGTGCTTGAGGCCGGCCTGTCCCTGCGCGGGACCATAAGCGACAATCGCGGGTCAGCGGTTGAGAGATTCACTCTGACCTTCCAGTCCACCACCGGTAAAAGCGAAAGGAACTACACCTTTACGAGCACCGATGGCCATTTCGAGGTCCACGGCCTCGCACAGGACGTTTATCAGGTCAGCCTTCAGGCGCAGGGTCGCGGCCGGTTTTCAGGCACCCTCGATTTGCAGGCATCCATGGAGGTTTTTATAATGCTGGATGCGTCAGGACGTGGCGGCCGAGGCCAGGCGCCTCTGACATTCCTCAAAAAATAGCCCGGCATTTGAACTTCCATGCAGAACTCCGGCCTTTCTCACCCTGTGCGAATGTGTCTCGTTGACATGCTTACTCGGTTTCTGTGTGCCGCCATGTTGCCCTCATCCAATACGTTCGTTTGTTCCCCCCTTCGCTCCAGCGGGTCTCCCGGTCCTTCCCCGGCATTCCCCACCTTCATCTGGTGGTCTCCTTTACACATGGTTGCGCAGCATCAGCTCGGCGGGATAGGGATTCAGATAGGTTTGCTCCAGGACCCAAGGGACCGCGTAGCGTCGCAGATGGTGCAGGAGAAGAGTCATGGGCACTACCAGGGGCACGAGTTCTTTGCGATAGTCATCGATGCTCGCTACGAGTTCAGCCTTCTCTTCCGCGTCGATCTGGTTTTTCAGGAAGCCGAGGATATGAAATAGGACGTTGGCATGTTTCCTCGCAGTCGCCCGGACTCTTAATGCCGAATCTCCCGTCCTTGCTGGCGCGAACTCTATGCCTCCAGGACGGAATGCTGATTACGTCGCTTGGGCGGTGTGGATACTCCGGTGCCGAGTGGGAAGCGCTGACACGGGCGTCGGAGTTGCCTGCCGGCTGGACGCTCCTATCCAGTTGGATGTCACTGCTACATCCGGAGCAGTCAACCCTTCCCGGAGCGCTGCGATCACCTCCTCGCGGTACGGCGAGCCGTAAAGGCCGGCGACAATATAGTTTTGAATGACCTCCGGACCGCGCTCGAAAAAGTGGACGAGCGCAAGAGCGGCGTCGCGCGTGCCCAGATATCGCAGCACCCGCGCCGCATCTATGGCTTTCTGTTCGCGATTCATGTCCAAGGGCCTGCCGACTGCCGAGCGCAATCCCTCGAGAGAAGAAACCGCTTGCCGCAATTCTGGCATGTGGCTCATCAACGGCGAGAAGGCAGGTCCTACCCTGGTGGTCACGGCCGGCGTCCATGCCGCCGAATACGCCAGCATCGCCGCGGTGTTGGACCTCGGCCGCAACCTTGGCCCGGACAACTTGCGCGGCCGCGTTGTGGTCGTGCCCGTATTGAATGTGGCAGGCTTCGGGGGTTTCATTTTGTTGTCCGCTCCATCGCGAAAAAAGGGACAGGCTACTGGACTGCACCCCTATAGCGAGACAAGGGAATCAGGGACAGGAAAATGAGATTTTAGCGGGGGTAGGGGGTGTGGAGGAAGCGGGCAGCCAGCACCCTTTCCCACCAGCAGTGTAGAGTTCCCCGCTTCTGATTTCATCAAGGCTTCCTCGTATTCTACAGGTGATTGGTAGCCGAGCGCCGAATGCAAACGCCCGCGATTGTACGCGTTTTCGAGAAACTCGGCGATCGATTGGCACAGCTGATCGAGATCTCGATAACTGCTGCCGTTGATCTCTTCCTGTTTCAGCGTCTTCATGAACGACTCTGCCTTATATCCTTTTAATTCTCATAAACGGGTGACGTCCCCAATTCCCCAATTCCCTGTCCGAAGCGCCCTCGCAGGAAGGGCACTGCAGATTGAGCTGGAGGACCAAGGACGACGGGGATCACCGGAGAAACGCGCGGCCCCTCGCATCCTTTCGGAGCGCGCGCACCAGAGACGCACCAAACGCAGAACAAAGAGGAAACAAACACGCAACAACTGCGGAACACGATGCCGCCAGCGACCGTCACCATCCTCCTCAGCCGAAGGCTAAGGAATGGTGTCTCGCTCATGACTTCGTCGGGAGCCACCAAACCGCCATCAGCGCGATCGGACAGGTGCCGGACAGATGCCGAACAAACACCGGACACGACCGAAGGACAATTCCACTGGCTGGGTCGCCGATCCATCCAGAAATGCCGGGGAGCATGCGCCAGAGGCTGTCAACTTTGAGAAACCGCTGGCTTTGCCTCCTGCACATGGCCAAAATAGGTTGCGTCCCCCTCTTCCCACACCCTTATTGTTGTTTCTTGCAAGCATCTGTGTGATCGAAATCATAGAACTTTTTGACGAGATTCCCCCGAGCATCACGCCAGATCAACAGCCGGTTCCGTTTGTCAGGTAAGGACTTGTTCCAGAAATAATCGGCAATAGCGTGATCCAGGCGTCTCTGTTCGATGTTGGGAAGCCCTCCAGTTACAAACGCTTTGTCTAGATTGTAGAAGATTGAAATTCCAAGTGCCGAAGAAGGGGCGGGCTTTTGATCCCGAAGCACCTGGCAGATGAGTTCCTCGATCTGCGGGCGATCCAAAAATCGATCCACAGACAAGGCGTAATCAACCGCACTCAGATCGCCAAACTGACGCCTGCTCGAATCCAAAAGGCGATAGGATATCTTCTCAGGCATTCCCGATCCAGCATTTTGTTGAACACCGAAGCCCACCACTATTGTTGCTAAACAAATTCGGAATAGAATCAAAGGCATTTCTCCTTGATCTTGTCAGTGATCTGCTGAGATCGTCCATTGGGATCGACTCCTCCCTTGGAGACATCTAAGCCATATAGTATCGCCAAGCCAAGTAGCATGTAATTGTCTGATTCATAATTGTGAACTTGGTGTGCTGCTTCGTGCACTAACGTCTCCCACTTAATAGCGGATGGTCTCAAATAAATCATGCCATTGGGATTAAGCGCGGTCACTGGAGCAGAAAGAGCATCAATTATAGTGGAGGACGGGTATGGCACATAGGAAGGATAAGCTGCCTGATCTTCTCGCCCTCCTTCGGCCGTTCCCGCATAGCCACGGTTCTCTCGGCTTCAGATAAGATGCAATATGTAAACCAGGCCCAATTCGGCCCTTTTTGCTAGCTGGGTGCTATCATAACTCAAAGCAGAGATTCAGGACGGCGCATTTTTGGGACACCTCAGGCCCAATTCGGCCCTTTTTGCTAGCTGGGTGCCATCATAACTCAAAGCAGAGATTCAGGACGGCACATTTTTGGGACACCTCTGGTATGGCTCCCAATCCGGGGGAAGTCCGCGCAACGCCAGCAGCATCGTATATTGCTGAGGCTGCAGTCCGGCGCCGCGGGCAATCCGTTCACTCACGATCAGGAATTTCCTGATCTCATAACGGAAATCTGCCAAAGCGCGATAATCGTCGGCGGTAATCGTCATATTCACTCCCGAGATAATTATATCGTAATACGATATATTTGCAAGAGACGATTGGCCAAAGAGCCGCGGTGCGAGGACAGGGCTCGAAGCCGTGAGGTTCGAGGATGCACAGCTAACCTGGCTTCAGGCGTTTTGCGCCTTCACCGACTGCGTCATTTGGAGAGCTGGGTCATCAGCTTGGCGAGTGCCTGATCCGAAGATAGACCACATACCTCCGAACGAGCTTTCCACATCCGTTCAGCCAGGGATATGTTGGTCTCCGTGGCATCGCCGTAGGAACTCGGACGGCCGCGATGAAGCAGATTTTTGCGGCCCTCATCGGAAAGGTCGGTTACTGATGGTGGAATTGCGGTTGGAGCCGTAGCAACGCATTGGGTCAGCGAGCCGAGAACAGCTTCCATCAGCTTGCGGCTTCGCTCATATCGCTGCAAAGAAGTCAATCCGTGCGAGGTTGGATCGAGAATGAGAATCTGCTGGACCGTATCCAGCTGTTTCTTGGACGCCGGATCACCTGGATTCCAGCGGAGTGCATTCTTGAACGCCGCCTCCGCAGCCGGGTAATTGCTCAAACTCAATTCGGCCCGGCCCAGTGCCGCATACGCCTCCGCATCTCTCGGCTGTTTCTGCAGCAGCCCCTGGAAGACTTGAGTGGACTCCTTCGCTAGTCCGTAATCCAGTAGAAGCCCACCCACCTGCTTCCGGATCGTTATATCCTCAGGCATCTCTGCCATAAGCGACAGCAATTCAGCTTGGGCTTGCGTCCTGCGGCCAAGCTTGCCCAAAGTCTCTATCAGCTCGATGCGAGTCTGAACTTTGTTTGTGCTGGTTTGTTCAGGCCAGGAACCATAGATGGCACGGTGATAATATTCCACAGCCTCCTGGGCATTGCCTTCCTGGACTGCGATTCGGGCAAGTCCCAGGTTTGCCGGACTGCTGCTGGGTTCGATCCGGATCAATTCGCGAAGATAGATCGCTGCTTCATTCAGACGTCCAGCCTTCACGAGCGCGAGGCCGAGAGCCAGCCTGTCCGAATTACTGTGAGAGATGGAGAGCGCACTACGGAATCGTTCGATCGCTTCTGGAAACTGTCCTCCATCCAATAATTCGGTGCCTTGTTGAAAGTTCTGTTCGGCTCGGGCTGTGCGCTGGCCATGGTAGAAGTAGCCCAGGAAACCGGCAAGCGCCACCATCACTAACAGAACCGCCAAAAGGCCTCCTCGAATTGGGATTGACGACTCTGTTGCCCCCTGCGCGGGCTGCCCGACAATTGCTCCATTGGTTTCACGTTTGTAGACAGCTAAGGCATCATTCATGGTTATGACGCCCAGCAATTCGCGAAGATTTGAGCGGCTTACAACGGGAAGAACAGCTAAACCGGTCTGTGCCATGCGCCGCACTGCAGTTTCCAGCGGATGATCCGCATGCACGTGTGGGAATACCTCTGCCGGCGGGTCAACCTTTGGATCCGGAAGCGGAAGCAGGTCTCCTATCCTATTGGAGCCTATTCCTTGCCGCGTGGCTTCGTCGAGTTGGGCGAGGGTGACCATCCCCAGGAGGAGATTTCCATCTATAACTGGCCACGCGGATATTTCTCGGTGGATTGTCTTCAAAGTTTGCTCGACCGTTTCATTTGACGAAAGGATTTCTTCAGCAGGGCGGACTCCCCGGCTCACGCGCGGCGACTCCTCGCGTTCCCTGGCTGCGATCGGGAGGTGGATACCGTCCTGGTGCAGCAAAGCTTCGTATATCGGTTCCTTCTGAAGGCGACTTGAAATGAAGTAGCTGATGAGATTGGCGATCATCAGCGGCACGATAATGGAGTAATCGCGTGTGATCTCAAAAATCATGATCACGGACGTCATCGGCACGCGTATGATGCCGGCAAACGTCGCCCCCATCCCAACAAGCGCATAGGCGCCGACGCTGCCCGTATAATCAGGCAGGAGAACATGCGCCCCGCCTCCGAAAGCGCCGCCCATCATCGCACCGATGAACAGGCTCGGACCAAAGATTCCGCCGGCATTGCCGGAAGCATAGCAGCCGGCTGTGGCAACAAGTTTCAGCCCCACGAGCAGTGCCATTGCCTCCAGCGCAAGCCGGCCGTTGAGAGCTTCGCTCACGTGGTTGTAGCCGACGCCGAGGACATCCGGCACGAACCAGCCCATAACGCCGACCAGAAGCCCGCCGGCCGCCGGCTGGATGTATTCCGTCCAGGCCGGCATGCGGAGAAAGTATTTGCGAAGCCAGAGCAGGAGCTTTACGAAGCATACCGAGACTATGCCGCCGATGAGACCCAGAACGGCATAAAACCCGAATTCGAGTGGGTTTACCAGCTGATATGCCGGGACGTGAAATAACGGCTCATCGCCAAGTAGAAGGTGGAGGACCATCCACGACGTTGCCGAACTCAGGACGATGGCGCCAAGCACACGGGCGTGAAGATCGCCCATGACTTCCTCCAGAGTGAAGAGAACGGCGGCGATAGGAGTGTTGAAGGCGGCGGAAAGCGCCGCGGCCGATCCGATCGGCACAAGGGCTTTGATCGTCTCAGGACTGAGCCCGAGCTGCCTGCCGAGCGTCGATGCGATTCCGGCGCCGACCTGGACCGATGGCCCCTCACGCCCAAGGGCTATGCCACTCGCCAGGGAAACCGATGATAGGCCGAACTTTCCCAGAACGGTACGGAACTTGATCACTCCTCCCCGCAAAAACATGGCGGTCTTTGTTTGAGGGATGCCGCTGCCGCGGGCATTGGGAAAATATCGTTTCAACAGATAGCCGGTGATCAATGCTCCCAAGAGGGGCACCACGAGCCGACGCCAGGCGGCGCCTCCGGCCGGATACATGCGCGAACCAAGGTTCTCGGTGAGCAGAATGAAAGCCACAACCACCAGGCCGACGACAGCGCCGATCATGAGCGTAAGAATGAAAAGGACTTTGTCCTCGTGCTGGCGAATTCTCCGCGCATCGGTCCAGCTTCTCACCGATTGCCAGGAACCCCGCGCGCTCGGCTGCGGTGCTTTCACGATCACTCCACTGCGGTTTTCGTTCACGTGCATATCCTGATGCATCATAGAGATTCAGTGAAGCCTGACGAAGTTTCAATCCAAGCCGCCTGCTCCTCTATTGAATTGTCCCATTCGATTATCAAATCCGGATTTGCCTGTTGCCAGGTCTCAGGTATTCCTGCAGCTGGCGAGACCCTTTGGCCCTCTTCCATAAATTCGGGAGTGTCACGAAATTATTTTTTTACGCACTGCGTATAAAACAATCTCGGCCGTATTGTGCAAGTTGAGCTTCTGCATGAGATTGGTTCGATGAGTTTCAACCGTGTACACACTTAAGTCCAGCATCGTCGCCACCTCTTTGTTGGACTTGCCTTCCGCGATGAGATGCAGGACTTCCTTCTCCCGGTCGGTGAGAAGGTCGTATGAATCCTGGAGCCCTTTCTGACGCAGCTGACGGACGTAATCATCCAGCAGCGTCTGTGTGATCCTCGGGCTGAAAAACGGGCGCCCCTGCGCGACGATGCGGACTGCCTGGACGAGGTCCTCTTCCAAAGACTCTTTGAGCAGGTATCCTTTTGCGCCTGCGCTGAGCGCCCGGACAATGTAGCCCTCATCCGAGTGCATGCTGAGGATAATGATGCCAACCCGTGGGTTCCTGTGAATGATCTGAGCGCTCGCATCAATGCCGTTGAGATGCGGCATGCCCACATCCATGATTACAATCGATGGTAATAGCTCTTCTGCAAGCCGCACGACCTCCCGGCCATCTGCCGCTTCGCCGACGACCTCGAAGCCCTGGTGCCGTTCCAGAATCAGGCGCAGTCCCCTGCGAACGACACCATGATCATCAGCCACCAATATACGGATTGCGCTCATGCGGACACCTCCATTTTTAGAGGGATCACTGCCTTAAGGACCGTCCCCTTGCTCGGCTGCGAATCAACTGTCACCGTCCCCGCCAGTTCACGAATGCGTTCACGGATGCCTATCAGTCCAAAGCCCTGGCTTTTGATTTGTTGAGCGTCGAATCCCACACCATCATCACGGACGGTCAAGGAGAGTTCCGTGACTCCGCCATGAAGGTCGATGCGAACCGTGTTTGCCCTGGAGTGCCGGGCGCAGTTGGTAAGGGATTCCTGCACGATTCTGTATATGCACGTACTTACCTCGTCCGGGATGCTCTCCAGTGAGCCATCGGTCTTCAACTCGACCGGAGTGCCGCTTCTCCGCGAGAACTCGCGTGCCTGCCACTCGAGCGCGGGCACCAAACCCAGATCATCAAGCATGGATGGCCTTAATCCGAGCGCCAGGTTTCTAACCATCTGCATTGTCCTGTCCGTAAGCCCCTTCCCCTCGGCAAGCTGGCCCCCATAGCCAGGCTCCGGTGCCGAGCCAAGCTGTTCGAGGTTGATGAACACCATTCGGATGCCTGTCAGCATCTGGCCGATTTCGTCATGAAGCTCCCTCGAAAGGGACCTGCGCTCCTCCTCCTGTGCATGAACGAGCCGCTGGGAAAGCAAACGGAGCCCCTGCTCTGCTTCCGCAAGACGCATTCGATGTTCATCGGCGCGTTTCTCAAGCGTCGAAAGGCGATAGATGCTCATTACAGCTGTGAAGAGGGCAAGGCTCAGCGCATAGGCGAACAGCAATTTCAAGTACTTACGATAGGCTTCCCAACTCGCCGCTGTCCTTTGCTGCTCTTGCTTCAGGCTGGCGGCATCTATTTCGTTGATTCTCTGTGTCATTTCCAGGACAGCGGTGCGCCGCGGAAGCACCTGTTTCCTTAGAAAAGAGAAGCTGCCTGCGGCCTTGCGTTCAGGAGTCCAATCGAACACGGGATCCATGACATCCCAATAACCCTCCAATTTGCGGCCAAGCTGTTGAAGCGCTTCCCGGTCCTGCAATGTGGCAAGCTGTTCCAGGGATTTGAGGCGTTTCTCGAGTGATTGGCGAGTCTCGAGCAACTGACGCCGGTGCTCGGCTCCCGTCACCACCGCTGGATCGAGCAGATAATCCCGGATCAGGATGGCGGACAAATAAATGTCCGACTGGATGTCGTTGAGAACGACTGTCCGCTGCTGGTATGCATCCTGAATGAATGTCACATCGCGGTAGATGCGGTCGCTCCTGCGGTACGCGCCGATTCCAAGGATCGTTATAATCAGCAGGAGGCTCCCAAATGCAAGAACGAGAATCACCTTGGTATTCTGCCAGATCGCATTCCTCACTCGGTCGTGTCCTTTCTGTTCAAAAGTACGGCCTCCGTGGGATCGACACCAGGCGGCCACATCGCTATCTTGAGATCATGATCATCCTGTTCACAGACCTCGATGGCACCCTCCTTGATGAGTCCGCATATTCCGCGGACGCTGCCCGGGAGGCCCTGCGCTGGGTAGACGAGCTGGGCCTCCCTCTCGTGTTCTGCACCAGCAAGACTCGTGCTGAGGTCGAATACTGGCGCTCAACTCTCCGCAACCCGCACCCTTTCATTGTCGAGAATGGCGGCGCTCTCTATGTTCCCGACGGATACTTCCCGCCCCGCTTCGGCGCGCCGGATCAACGCGATACCTATGGAATCTTCGAGTTCGGCATCCCCTATGATGATCTCGTCGAAACACTTCGGCAGGCCTCCCGAGAAACCGGCTGCCGGGTTCGGTGCTTTCGCGATATGAGCGCCAACGAAATAGGCCGGAAATACGGTCTTTCCCTTGAGCAAGCCCGATTGGCAAAGATCAGAGAATATGACGAACCGTTCGAAATCCTTGATCCGCCCGGCGATGAACTCCTGGAGGCCATCAAATGCCGCGGGAAAAACTGGACCCGCGGCGGACGCCTTTATCACATTATGGGGCATGGAAACAAAGCCCATGGCGTCTGCCTTCTCACCTACTATTACCGCTCGACCTTCGAAACCATTATAACCGTGGGGCTGGGGGATGGAATGAACGATCTGGGTTTTCTTCGCTGCGTGGACATCCCGGTTATCATCAAATCCAAGGCAGCTGGAAAGCTGAAATCCGCCCTTCCTCGAGCGCGCGTGACGGATCAGGCAGGTCCGGAAGGTTGGAGCCAGGCCGTTCTGGATGTTCTTGACAAGCACGCAGCACCGACTGAAACGGCCTCCAATGAAATGACCGGGAAGGTGGGGCCATTTGCATTTCACAGGTGTTTCCAAACGGCCTCTTCCGGCTTATCCGGAATCTCGGATTCCTTGCCCTCAAGGTAGCGCTCCACGGCCTTCCTCCCCCCTAAACCCAAGGCCAGTGCGCCGGCCAGAATGGCTCCACCGACTATCAGAACAAAAGAAGCCAGGAACACGTTTCTGGCAAAATTCAGAAAATCCGCGGCCACGACGACCGTAACAAGGATCACCACGACTCGTACAACCTGGCCTATCCTCCGGGAGTTCGGGACACCCTCATTGAATGCCCAGACGAGCGCGCTGCGCCCAAGATAACGGCTGATCCACACTCCCGCCAGCAGGATCGCAGCGCCGACGAGAAACTTCGGCCCCATCAGCAATACCCATTCGATCATGCGTGACGTGATCTGGGTGTCGAACGCGCTTAGTGCAAGAAGCGAACCGGCAGTCAGAATCGCCCAGTATGCGCCCTTCGCCGCCATCAGAGTCGCACGAGGCGAGCCTTCTCCCGGGAGGAGCGAGGCGAGGCCGCTGCGTCTCAAGAACCGATCGATGCGGGCGCCACGGAAGATCCGTGTGAGCAGTATATGAACGGCTGCCGCAATGCCCCATGCCACCAAGAGGATGAAGAGCGCGGCCAGGAAGCCGGGCAAATGGTTCGTCATCAGGCGGGACAGCCTTTCCATCGTGTCACCCGCGATTTTTTCAGCTAGTTGAATCATGCTCTTATCCCTCCAACACGGCTTGGGCTCCACAGCTATTTTTTGCCCTCTCCGGCACCTGCGCTTTGGGAGAAGCGCGATCCACTGCGGAGTCCCAGCTGGACATCAGATATGGTCTGAATTCCTCGAAGCAGAGACAGAGACGCTCGATCCTGTCTTCGACCTGATCCGAGACAAGCTCCTTTGATTCCAGCACGAACGACGCAACCCTGGCCAGATAGAGAGCTGTTAAGGAACGCAGCAAGTGGCTTCGTTCTGTTGGCCGTTTCCGCCAGGCAACCGCGAAGTCCATCACGACTCGCACCCACAGTTGGTCGTCAAGGTGGAATCCATTCATGGACTGGCTGTCCAATGCTGCGCCCATCCCCACGAGTTCGCTCAAGGTTGACGGGTTCAAGGCAAGGGCCCAGACTTCTTTGAGTTCGCGGCTGGCCCGCTGAAACATTCCGAGCATCCTGCCGGTATTGACTTCGACGGGATCCAGGCCGACCCCGAAGCGGAATCCAAAGAGATCGACATCCCTGCTCGACCTGGTTCGTCTCCATACGGATTCGTATTCCTGCATGAGGGCAAAAACACTTCCTACAACCTGGTGAAGCATCTCGCTCAGGTCCGCGCCGGGATCTTTCGGATCATGCAGTTTCGCCCCCAGAAAGCTCTGGCAGACGCGAAAGCCCTCCGCGATTGCGATTGTGGTCATCCAGATGTCGATGCCATAACGCGCTGCGTCCCCCTGCCAATCCTCCCGTGACAAATATCGTTTCAGCATCCGGGAAGAGAGTCCAAAGTCTCCCCCAATGGGCTGCCGCACCCGCAATCCATAGAGGGCGCGGGTCAATGGATAGACGATGCTGTTTGTGATGGTTCCATCGTATTTGTGCCTGTGATAGAAGGGAGCCGCAAAATCGAATTCGGCATGCAGCACCGGTCGCAGCAGCAGGTCAATCCATTCCGGTGTGATTGAGCGCAGGTCCGAATCGATGACAACGCAGCCTCTCGCGCCCAGCATGGCAGCCATCTGAAATATGAGACGGAACGCGCTCCCTTTGCCGGGGATTCCATGGTATGGAAAAGAGAGCCGATGGACGGGGAACAGCGGAGTATTCAGGAATAGGAGTTGTGAGGAATCCATGCGACTGGCGAGCACTGCATCGCGCGTGCTGTCCGAAGAACCGCCATCGGAGTTGATGATAACGGCCCGGAGCTGCGGAAAGTACTTTTCCAGCCCGGCTTGAGCCGCTCTTACGACATGCCCGATGGTTTGCGCGTTGTTATAGCTCGGGATTCCTACCACGACATCGGCCTGCCGGATTTTCTCAACGGCATCGAATGCTTCCCGAGGAAGAAAGTCCGGATCAGGCACTTTAGTTTCGGTAGGCATAGCTCTGAACTTTCGGCATGACTGCTACCGCGCTGTCACGCAGGAGTCCCAGGATATCGGGGATTGCCGCGAGAACCCGATTCCAATTGGGAATCTGCTGATTCCCCAGCGGAGACTCCACAAACTCCTGGGTGGCCTGGCGCAGGCTCTCGGCAAATGCCGCTACGGCTGCCTCCTCCTCATTACGGTCGAATTCCAGGCCATTCAACATGGCGTCCGCGTAATACCTGCCAATGGTGTCTTCGGCCATCCGCACGTAGCGGACCTGAAGGCTTCTGAAGTGATCCTTGGTGAAAACAAGCCCTTCCCCGGCGAGTGTTCGAAGCAGGGATTTCGCCACCTCGCATGTCATTCGCCTCAGTCCCGTGGACGGATCATCTTTTGATATGGCCTGATGTTTATGCTCGTAGGTTTCGGCGAGATCCACCTGGCATACGCGAGCCACGGCGCAATTCCTGAATACTTCAGCCAGCACTCCCACCTCCAATCCCCAGTCGGAGGGGATGCGGTTAGCCCGCGCAAGATTCGCCTGCATCGAAAACTCCCCGGCCAAGGCGTATCGGAAGCTGTCGAGGAACTGGAGGAACGGAGCCACCGGCGCCATGTCCTTGAGAGCTCGAACCAATGGCGTCAGAAAAAGCCTCGTTGCCCGCCCATGCATCCGATCGGTGACACGAGCGTAGTAGCCCTTGCAGAATTCGAAAGCAAGTTGAGGATTGGCAACAGGATAAACGAGACGGCTGAGAAGATCCCGCTGGTAATTGACGATGTCACAGTCGTGCAGGGCGATTACGTCACAGTCGCCCGTCGCCAGTAGATATCCGTAGGCAAGCCAGCACGATCTGCCTTTGCCATCGGGACCTGCGGACAGGCCGCGTGCCTGCAGGATCTCCAGGAGATTCTGAACCTCAGGGCTGTCGATCCACAGAATTGTGATCTTCTGAGGAAAATCCGCAAAAAACTGCTGCACTTTTCTATATTCATCGATGCCGGCGCGAGCCAGGACGACAACGATATGTCGAAGGTAGGGAACATCTGCCAGTTCATCGGCGATCCGGCGCATGGCTGGGCTTTCGAACTCCGAGTAGAGCGCGGGCAGAACAAGCGCAATGGACACATGCCTGGCAATTTCCCGCAATTCATCTTCCATCCTTGCGGCGCTTCCGGGCTTCAGCCGGTGCAGCGTGGTCACGCAACCCGTTTGATAGAAATCGGCCATGGGTGTTTCCTCCCTTCAAGGAGCCTATCCGGATGCTAGTGTCAAGAACATCCAGCACAGAAGGGAGATCGCCCGGGAAAAGGCCGTAGACAATCAGGGTCTCATCAAAAGCCCGATCCTATCTGGAAGGGAGGAATCCCGCCGCGCCCGCCGGAAGCTGAAGATCGAAATTCTGTGATCATGGAAGAATTGGCAATTCTGATTTCCTGAAAAACGCGGCCTTCGGAAATTACACGAGCATCCGCGCCGCTTTGGAGTTAAAATCCGTCATGGGTGTGCCGATCTGCAACGGGTCGGTGCAGGACTTCACCGGGTGGTCGGGCCGCCATCCAGATCTCGCGATGCACGTTTTACGATGTTGAGTGGCGTGCGAGACCCGAGCAGTGCGCGGGTATCTGGAGATGGCAATGACCAATCTGCAGCGTCAAGAAGAAGAAAAATCCCAAGCCGAACATACAGGCACATAGGAAGGATAAGCTGCCTGATCTTCTCGCCCTCCTTCGGCCGTTCCCGCATAGCCACGGTTCTCTCGGCTTCAGATAAGATGCAATATGTAAACCAGGCCCAATTCGGCCCTTTTTGCTAGCTGGGTGCTAT